>NZ_JXLL01000008.1 GCF_001316435.1 Caloranaerobacter sp. TR13 | reverse complement strand
CTGGGTACTAGGTACTGGGTACTAGATGTGGGTATATTAGTACTAAGAGAATTAATTTTCTACTACTATTTTAAAGCGAAATAATTAAAGGGAGGTTTTGAAATGAAAGTAGCTATAGTAATGGGAAGTGACTCAGATTTTCCAATAGTTTCAAAGGCATTAGAAATATTAGATAGGTTTGGGATAGAGAGAGAAGTAAGAGTATTATCTGCTCATAGAACACCGTATAAAGCTTTAGAATTTGCAAAAAATGCAGAAAGTAATGGGTTTGATTTAATAATTGCAGCGGCAGGAAAAGCGGCACATCTTCCTGGAGTCTTAGCAGCAGTAACTATTTTACCTGTTATTGGCTTACCAATTAAATCATCAACATTAGACGGTATGGATTCTTTATTATCAATTGTTCAAATGCCAAAAGGCATACCAGTTGCAACTGTAGCTATTAATGGAGCAGAAAATGCAGGATTATTAGCAGTTGAAATATTGTCACTAAAGTATACAGAATTAAAGGATAAGTTAAGAGAGTACAGAGAAGAAATGAAAAGAATTGTTGAAGAGAAGGATAAGAAGGTGTTGGGTACTGGGTGCTAGGTACTGGGTACTGGGTGCTAGGTACTAGGTACTGGGTGCTGGTTTGAATTGAAAATTGAAAAGATAGAGATCAGAGAACAGAGCCCAGAGAACAGGGGACAGGGGACAGAGATCAGAGGATAGAGAGCAGAGATCAGGGGACAGGGAACAGAAAACTGGAAACTGTTCTCTGGCAACTGGCAACTCTGTTTATCCAAGCAACTGTACCCTGTAGCAGAGAATTAATTCTCTGCTACCATTCTGGCAACTAACTTTATTAAAAAACTAGGAGGGTTTAAAATGAAAAAAGAATTTGTTTATGAAGGTAAGGCGAAAAGAGTTTATAAAACTGATGATGAGAAAGTATATTTGATTGAATACAAAGACGATGCAACTGCATTTAATGGAGAAAAGAAAGGAACAATAGAAAACAAAGGCATTATAAATAATAAAATGTCAGCAATGCTTTTTGAATTATTAGAGAAAGCTGGAATAGAAACACATTTTGTAAGATTAATAGATGAAAGGCAGATGCTTGTTAAAGCTGTAGAAATTGTACCAATAGAAGTTATTGTTAGAAATGTTGCAGCAGGTTCTTTAGCAAAAAGACTTGGATTTAAAGAAGGAATACAGTTAGAAACTACAGTTCTTGAATTTTGCTATAAAAATGATGAGTTAGGTGATCCATTAATTAATGACTATCATATACAAGCATTAAAACTTGCAGATAAGGAAGAATTAGAAGCTATAAAGGAAAAGGCATTAAAAATAAACGAGATATTAGTAAAGTTTTTCGAAAAGATTGGTTTAAAACTTATAGATTTCAAATTGGAGTTTGGAAGATATGATGGTAGAATTATTTTAGCTGATGAAATATCACCAGACACATGCAGATTATGGGATAAAGAATCAAATCAAAAAATGGATAAAGATAGGTTTAGAAGAGATTTAGGTAAAGTAGAGGACGCTTATAGAGAAGTATTAAGGAGAGTAGAGGAGGTTTTATAATGAAGGCAATAGTTTATGTAACTTTAAAGAAAGGTATTTCGGACCCTCAAGGTAATGCAGTTAAAGAAGCGTTAAATTCTTTAGGTTATAAAGAAGTTGACAAAGTAAGAATAGGAAAGATAATTGAGCTTGAACTTGAAGATATAAAAAGAGAAGAAGCTGAAAGCAAGATAAAAGAGATGTGTGAGAAATTACTAGCTAATACAGTTATGGAAAAGTACAGTTTTGAGATACTGGAGGGTTAAAAATGAAATTCGGAGTTGTTGTTTTTCCAGGTTCTAATTGTGATATAGACTGTTATAGAGTATTATCAAATATTCTTAAGAAGGATGTAGATTATATTTGGCATGATACAGAAAATATTAAAAGATATGATGTGATAATTTTGCCAGGAGGTTTTTCATACGGCGATTATTTAAGATGTGGAGCGATAGCGAGATTTTCCAAAATCATGGACAACGTAATTGAACATGCTAATAAAGGGAAATTAGTAATAGGAATTTGTAATGGATTTCAGATATTAACAGAGGTAGGATTACTTCCTGGAGCACTTATAAGAAATAATAATCTTAAGTTTATATGTAAAACTGTTCCTATTAGAGTTGAAAATAATACTACACCTTTTACATTAAATTATAAAGAAGGTCAAGTTATTAATATACCTATAGCTCATGGTGAAGGTAATTATTTTATTGATGAAGAAGGCTTAGCTGAACTTGAAAAGAACAATCAAATTGTTTTTAGATATTGCAGTAAAGATGGGTTGATAGATGATAAGTCAAATCCAAATGGCTCTGTTAGTAATATTGCAGGAATATGCAATGAAGCAGGTAATGTATTGGGGATGATGCCGCATCCTGAAAGGGCTTCAGAATTGCTGTTAGGAAATGAAGATGGATTAGCTCTATTTAAATCCATGATAGATTATTTAGAGAGGGGCATTTCAAGAGATGAATAATAAGCCTTGGAAAAGTGTAGGACTGACAAAGGAAGAATACAATAGAATATTAGAAACTCTAGGTAGAGAACCTAATATTTTAGAGCTAAATATGTATGGTGTTATGTGGTCTGAACATTGCAGTTACAAAAACTCAAGAGCACTTTTTAAGCATTTTCCGACATCAAACGAAAGAGTGCTTCAAGGTCCAGGTGAAAATGCTGGAATTATTGATATAGGAGATAACAAAGCTATAGCAATGAAAATAGAAAGCCATAATCATCCTTCTGCAGTAGAGCCTTATCAAGGAGCCGCAACTGGTGTTGGAGGAATTATTAGAGACATTTTTGCAATGGGAGCAAGACCAATAGCACTTTTAAACTCTCTAAGATTTGGAGAAATAGAAGAAGATGACTGGATGAGATATTTATTTAGTGGAGTAGTTTCAGGAATCGGAGGATATGGAAACTGTATCGGTATTCCAACGGTAGGTGGAGAAGTGTATTTTAATAAATCATATAAAGGTAATCCTTTAGTAAATGCTATGTGCATTGGGGTTATTGAACATGATAAAATTCACAGAGGGACTGCAGCCGGTGCTGGAAATTTAGTTATGTATGTAGGAGCTTCTACTGGAAGAGATGGAATAGGAGGAGCGAGTTTTGCTTCTGTAGAACTGACTGAAGAAACAGCAGAACAGAGATCTGCAGTTCAAGTTGGAGACCCATTTATGGAGAAGCTGCTATTAGAAGCTTGTCTTGAGCTTTTAGATACAGATTATGTTGTCGGCATACAGGACTTAGGAGCTGCTGGATTAACATCAGCATGTAGTGAAATGGCTTCTAGAGGTAATTCAGGGATGATTGTAGATGTATCTTTAGTTCCTAGAAGAGAAGAAGGAATGTTGCCTGTAGAAGTAATGATATCAGAATCACAAGAAAGAATGCTTCTTGTTATAAAAAAAGGTGCAGAAGAAAAGGTTAAAAAGATATTCGATAAATGGGGACTTCATTCGGCAGTTATAGGAGAAGTTACAGATGATGGAATGTTAACTATTATGGAAAATGGCAAAATAGTTGGTAGGGTACCTGCAAAGTCTTTAGCTGATGACGCACCAAAATATTACAGAGAATATAAAAAACCAGAATATATAGATCAGAAGAGAGTTCTTTTGGTAGATGAACTAAAGGAAGTAAATGATTTGAATGAAGTATTATTTAAAATGCTTAGCTCTACAAATTTATGTAGTAGAGAATGGGTTTATAATCAATATGATTATCAGGTAAGAACTAGTACGGTAGTAACTCCTGGTGCAGATGCAGCTGTAGTTAGAATTGATGGAACAAATAAAGCTATAGCTGCTACGACGGATTGTAATAGTAGATATTGCTATTTGAATCCTAGAAGAGGTGCTCAGATTGCAGTTGCTGAAGCGGCTAGGAATATTGTTGTAACTGGTGGAAAGCCTTTAGCTGTTACTGATGGACTTAATTTTGGAAATCCAGAGAAACCAGATAGATTCTGGCAGTTTAGAGAAAGTATTTTAGGTATAAGTGAAGCTTGCAAAAAGTTTAATACTCCAGTTGTAAGTGGTAATGTAAGTTTTTATAATGAAACTCCAGAAAACGCTATTTATCCAACTCCAATAATAGGGATGGTAGGGCTTATAGAGGATTTAGATAAAGTTATGACTATAGGATTTAAAGATGAAGGCGATATTATTGTACTTTTAGGTTTAACTAAGGGAGAAATTGGAGCAAGTGAATACTTAAAGGTAATTCATGGTTTAGAATTAGGTGAAGTACCAGAAATAGATTTAGATCTAGAAAAGAGATTACAAGATTTATGTCTTGAGATTATAGATAAAAAACTTATAAAGTCAGCTCACGATTTAAGTGACGGAGGATTAGCATTAGCGTTATGTGAATGCTGCTCTAAAGGTAATTTAGGGGCTGAAATTTCAGTTAATACAGGCTTAAGAGAAGATATATATTTATTTTCAGAAAGTCAATCAAGAATATTGATATCTTTGGATGTGAATAATGTAGACGAATTAAAAGAATTATGTAATCAATACGAAATTCCATTTACAGTATTAGGAAAAACTATAAAAGATAAATTATCAATAAATATTAACGGTAAATCAGTAATTGACATTAAAGTAGAAGATATTACAAATAAGCTAAGGAGTGTATTGCCATGTATAATGGGCTAACATGTAGTGATAAGTTAAATGAGGAATGTGGTATATTTGGAGTGTATTCAAATAAGTTAAAAGATATTTCTAAAATTACTTATTTTGGCTTATATTCACTACAACATAGAGGTCAGGAAAGCTGTGGTATTGCTGTTAATAATAAAGGTGAAATTAGATATTGTAAAGGCATGGGGTTGGTATCTGAGGTATTTGATGATGATATTTTGGAAAATCTTGATGGTAATATAAGCATAGGGCATGTTAGATATTCTACAACAGGAGAAAGTAGAGCTTCAAATGCTCAACCTTTAGTAGTTAAGTATAAAAATGGAGATATTGCATTAGCCCATAATGGCAATTTAGTGAGCGCTCAAGCTATAAGAGAAATATTGGAAGATGAAGGTGTTGTATTTCAAACAACTATAGATACTGAAGTAATAGTTAATTTGATAGCAAGATATCATAAATCGGGAATTGAAAGTGCAATAAGAAAGGTTATGGAACTTATTAGAGGTTCTTATGCTTTAGTTTTGACTATGGGAAATATGTTAATAGGTGTAAGAGATCCATACGGGATAAGACCTTTGTGCATAGGAAAGTTAAAAGATGGTTTTGTTATTGCATCCGAAAGCTGTGCGTTAGATACTGTTGGTGCTGAATTTATTAGAGACGTAGAACCTGGAGAAATAATCATTATTGATGAAAAGGGCATGAGAGGCATACCGTATGATAAATGGTGTAAAAGGAGTTTATGTATTTTTGAGTTAATCTATTTTGCTAGACCTGATAGTATAATGGATGGAACTAGTGTTTATCTTGCTAGAAAGGAAGCAGGTAGAATTCTTGCTAGAGAATCTAAAGTTAACGGAGATATAGTTATATCTGTTCCAGATTCAGGTACTGCAGCTGCGATAGGATTTTCAGAAGAGTCGGGAATACCTTTTAGTGAAGGGCTGATAAAAAATAGATATGTTGGAAGAACTTTCATTAAGCCTAATCAAGAGTTAAGAGAGCAGGGAGTAAGACTTAAACTTAATGTACTAAAGGAAAATATAAAGGGAAAGAGAGTTATTTTAGTAGATGATTCTATAGTTAGAGGGACTACTATAAGAAGAATTGTAGATATTTTAAAATCTGCTGGAGCTAAAGAAGTTCATGTAAGAATAAGTTCACCACCTGTTAAATTTCCTTGTTACTTTGGAATAGATACTCCTGAACGAAAGCAACTTATAGGTGCTAAGAATACTAGTGAAGAGATTAGAAAGCTGATAAATGCAGATAGTTTAAGTTATTTATCCATTGAAGGGCTTATGAAAACTACAGGTCAAAACAGAGGATTTTGTTTAGCTTGTTTTAATGGTGATTATCCTATGGAAGTGCCGTTGGATTAGGGTACTTGGTACTGGGTACTAGGTACTGGAATTAGAGAACAGGGGACAGAGAACAGAGAATAGAGAATAGGGAACAGATGACAGGGAATACGGATAAAAAAATTAAAAATTGAAAATGGAAAATGTAGAATTAGTCGACAGTTGACAGTGGACAGTTGACAGATTTAAAATATTTGCTGACAGATAGCAGCTTTCAGCTATCAGTCATTTTTTAGATTTTATTTAATATTTAAAATTTAAAATTTAACATTTAACATTCATAAGAGGGGGGTGCTTATATGGGCACTAATGGTATCACTTATAAAGATGCGGGTGTTGATATTAAAGCTGGATATGAAGCAGTTAATTTAATTAAAGAACATGTAAAGAGAACTCATACTAAGGGTGTTATGTCAAGTATAGGAGGCTTTAGTGGTCTCTTTAAAATAAATATAGATAAATACAAGGAGCCTATTTTAGTATCAGGGACGGATGGAGTAGGAACTAAACTAAAAGTTGCTTATATGATGGATAAGCACGATACGATTGGAGAAGATTGTGTTGCAATGTGTGTAAACGATATATTGTGCCAAGGTGCAAAGCCTTTATTTTTTCTTGATTATATTGGAACATACAAGATAGAGCCTACAGTTATTTCAAAAATAGTTGAAGGGGTGGCGAACGGTTGCACAAAGGCAGGATGTGCTTTGATAGGTGGAGAAACTGCTGAAATGCCTGGTGTTTATAGTAAAGGCGAATATGATTTAGTTGGATTTGTAGTAGGTGTAGTTGACAAAGATAAAATAATTGATGGCTCTAGTATTTCTGAAGGAGATGTATTAATAGGACTACCATCTAGTGGTCTTCATAGTAACGGTTTTTCTTTAGTTAGAAAGTTATTCTTTGAAATAGAAAAATTTGATGTTAATCAGTATGTAGATGAACTAGGCATGATTTTGGGTGAAGAATTATTAAAACCTACTCGCATATATGCAGATATAATTGAAAAGATTTTAAATAAATATACTGTAAAAGGAATGAGCCATATTACAGGCGGAGGATTTTATGAGAATATACCAAGAATGCTTCCAGAAGGCCTTGTTGCAAATATAGATGTTAGGGGTATGGATATACCACCTGTTTTTAAATTAATTGAAAAACTAGGAAAAATTAATAAAAAAGAAATGTATTCTACTTTTAATATGGGAATTGGAATGGTTATAGCTGTAGATAAAGAAGATGGAGATAAAGTAGTAGATTATTTGAATAGTATAGGAGAAAGAGCTTATTTAATAGGAGAGATAAAAAAGGGAGAAGGTGGCATTAGAATATGTCATCAGTAAATATAGGTGTGTTAATCTCAGGAAGCGGCACTAATCTTGAGGCTTTGATTAATAGTATAGATAAAGGGTATATAAATGGGAAAATAAAGGTAGTAATTTCTAATAGAGAGGATGCTTATGGACTTGAAAGAGCAAAGAAAAATTTAATAGAAGCTTTATATATAAATAGGAAGGAATTTAATAATGATATAGAATTTGATCTAAAAATCTTAGATGAACTAGAGAATAGGCAAGTTGAATTAGTTGTATTAGCAGGATACTTAAAAGTATTGAGCAAAAAATTTGTCAATCATTATAAAAATAGAATTATTAATATACATCCTTCTTTAATCCCAAGCTTTTGTGGGAAAGGATATTATGGAGAAAGAGTTCATAGAGCTGTATTAGAGTATGGTGTTAAAATAACGGGTGCTACTGTTCATTTTGTTGATGAAGGTGCTGATACAGGTCCTATTATATTACAAGAAGCTGTTATTGTAGATGATAATGATACTATAGATACGCTTAAAGAAAAAGTATTGAAGATAGAACATAAGCTTTTGCCAATGGCAGTAAAATTGTTCTGTGAGAATAAATTGGAAGTTATAGGGAGGAAGGTAGTGATTAGGTACTAGGTGCTGGGTACTTGGTACTAGGTGCTGGGTACTTGGTACTAGGTACTTGGTGCTGGGTACTAGATACTGGGTACTGGGTGCTGGGGACTAGGATATTAGAGAACAGGGGACAGAGAACAGAGAACTGGCAACTGGTAACTCATATAAAAAGGGAGGTATTTTACTTTGAAAAGAGCACTTATTAGCGTTTATGATAAAACAGGAATAGTAGAATTTTCAAGAAAGTTAAAGGAATTAGGATGGGAAATTATATCGACTGGAGGAACAAGAAGAAAACTTGCTGAAAATGGAATAGAAACTATAGATGTTTCAGATGTAACAGGTTTTCCTGAATGCCTTGATGGAAGAGTAAAGACTTTGCACCCTAAAATTCATGGAGGATTATTAGCGATAAGAGATAACGATGAGCATATTAAAACTTTAAAAGAGCTTGAAATAGATTGTATAGATATGGTTGTT
Source organism: Caloranaerobacter sp. TR13 (assembly GCF_001316435.1). Lineage (NCBI taxonomy): Bacteria > Bacillati > Bacillota > Tissierellia > Tissierellales > Thermohalobacteraceae > Caloranaerobacter > Caloranaerobacter sp. TR13. The sequence goes on along the minus strand of NZ_JXLL01000008.1, from coordinate 61,649 downwards.
AATAATCTATATCCATTTAAAGAAACAGTAAGTAAACTTAATGCAACTCATGAAGATATAATAGAAAATATTGATATAGGCGGCCCATCTATGCTTAGAGCAGCAGCTAAAAACTATAAATACGTTACAGTTATAATAGACCCTAATGATTATGATAAAGTAATAAATGAGTTGAAGGAAAATAAAGAGGTAAGTTTAAAAACTAAAGAATATCTTGCTGCTAAAGTATTTCAATATACAAGCCATTATGATGCATTAATATCAGAGTATTTTAATAAAAGAGCCAATATAGAGATGCCAGATTTGATTACTTTAACATTTGAGAAAAAGCAAGATTTAAGATATGGAGAAAATCCTCATCAAAAAGCAGCATTTTATACTAATGTGTATCCAATAAAAGGGACTCTAGGGCAGGCGAAACAACTCCATGGAAAAGAATTATCTTTTAATAACATAAATGATACAAATGGTGCATTAGAGATTTTAAAGGAGTTTGAAGAACCGACTGTGGTTGCTGTAAAACATACTAATCCATGTGGTGTAGGTAGTGGAAGTACCATTAGTGAAGCATTTCAAAAAGCATATGAGTCAGATAAAGTGTCAATATTTGGTGGAATTATTGCTGCAAATAGGGAAATTGATAGAGAAACTGCCGAGATGATAAATAAAATATTCATAGAAGTAGTGATAGCTCCTTCGTATACTACTGAAGCTTTGGAAGTACTTACTTCTAAGAAAAATATTAGGTTACTTGCTTTACCAGAAATTACTGCAAGAGAAGAAAGAGGATATGATATTAAAAGAGTACTAGGTGGAATACTAATTCAAGATAGAAATACTAAGCTTATACAAGATGAACTTAAATTTGTAACAGAGAGAAAACCTACTGAAAAAGAATTAGAAGATTTATTATTCGCTTGGAAGGCAGTGAAAAATGTAAAATCTAATGCAATTGTATTAGCTAAGAATAAAGGGACTGTTGCTATTGGTCCTGGTCAGGTTAGTAGAATATGGGCATTAGAGAATGCTATAAAACAAGGTGGAAGTCGGGTTGAAAATAGCGTAATGGCATCTGATGCATTTTTTCCATTTCCTGATTGTGTAGAAGCAGCTTTTAAAGCAGGAATAACTGCAATTATTCAACCAGGTGGTTCTATTAGAGATAAAGAGTCTATTGAAGCAGCAAATAAATATGGTATAGCTATGGTATTTACAGGTATGAGGCATTTTAAGCATTAAATTGGGTACTTGGTACTTGGTGCTAGGTACTGGAATTAGACAATAGAGAACAGGGAACAGGGTACGGAGGACAGAGATAAAAAATGTAAAATTGAAAATTTAATATTAGGTACTGGGTACTTGGTGCTTGGTACTAGTTTAGATTGAAAATGGAGAATTGAGAATTTAGGCTATCAGCTAACAGCTATCAGTCCATAGTCGATTGACGAATATCGAAAAGCGAAATGCGAATAGCGAAAATGAAAGGATGAGCGGATAATGAAGGTTTTAGTTGTAGGCAGTGGTGCAAGGGAACATGCAATAGCTTGGAAGGTTTCTAAAAGTCCAAAGGTAAGTAAAATATATTGTATACCTGGTAACGGAGGAATAAGTGATATTGCTGAGTGTGTAAAAATAAGAGCTGAAGATATAGAACTTTTATTAGGATTTGCTTTAAAAGAAAATGTAGATTTGACTATAGTAGGTCCTGAAGCACCACTAGTAGATGGAATTGTTGATAAATTTAAAGAGAAAGGTCTTAAGATAATTGGTCCGGATAAAAAAGGTGCAATGTTAGAAGGTAGTAAAATATTTGCTAAAAAATTTATGGAAAAGTATAACATACCTACAGCCAAATATAAAACCTTTAAAAATAGTAAAAATGCAATTAAAGCTCTCGATAGTTTTGAATCCCCTTTGGTAATAAAGGCAGACGGTTTAGCAGGTGGCAAAGGTGTAGCGATTTGTGAAACTAGGCAAGAAGCAGAAAAAGCTATAATTGATATGATGGAAGAGAAAAAGTTCGGTTTATCTGGTGAAAATATAATTATCGAAGAATATTTAGAAGGCATAGAAGCATCTCTTTTATGTATTATTGACGGTAAAAAAATAATACCTTTGGAGAGTGCTAAAGATTATAAAAAGATATTTGAAGGTGATAAAGGACCTAATACAGGTGGTATGGGGTGTTTTTCACCACATCCATTGTTTACTCAAGCATTAAAAAATACTATTAGAGAAGAAATATTGGATCGTATCATGTATGGATTAAATATGGAAAAAATAATTTATCGAGGAATTTTATTCATAGGACTTATGCTTACAAAGAATGGTCCTAAAGTTTTAGAATTTAATGTTAGAATGGGTGACCCTGAAACTGAAGTAATACTTCCAAGGTTAAAAAGCGATATAATTGATATTTTTGAAAAAACTCTATCTGGAAAATTGACAGAAGATGATTTGAAGTGGGATGATAGGCATTGTGTATGTGTGGTTGCAGCATCTGAAGGTTACCCAGTAAGCTATGAAAAAGGAAAGCTAATTACAGGATTAGACAAAGTTGATAAAGAGGTTGTTGTTTTTCATGGAGGAACGAAAAAGGTAGATGGTAAAATATATACAAATGGAGGGAGAGTACTTACGATTGTAGCTTTAGGAGATTCTTTAGAAGAGGTTAGAGAGGTTGTATATAATAATATCGAAAAGATTAATTTTGAAAATATATATTATAGAAAAGATATAGCCAAATTGGGACAGTAAATTGCTGTTCCAATTTATATTTTTCACCATTACAAATATAAACAAATAGATTTATGAAAACAGATAGTTTTCTAGCTAATATCATTAGCAATAGTCAATGTTTTTATGGCTAATCACGAATAATTAATAATATACAATAATCTTTCTAACGATTTAGAAGTTAAGGTTGAAATTAGTTAAGGAGAAAATAATAGGTATAAGACATAAAAAATATTTATTTAGAATTAAAGATATTTAATTATGACGTATATTGACTTAATTTTTTGTAAATTTATCATTGTTATTTTAGTAAATCCATGCTAATATAAATTCAAAGTAAAATTGGAAAATAGAAGTTATATATTCAAAATTTATATGTGACATATGTAAATCAAAAGTGTGATCAAATTGACAAATAAATTACTTTTAAGAGTGTGAAAATTAGTGGTTTCTAAATATTACATTTACAAGGATGATGATAATGTTTTATAATTTTGAAAAAATGTTAGTAAAAGATGTTATGTCAAAAGATTTTTTATTGATAGATGAGAATGAAAAATTGAATTCTTCTATTGAAAAAATGTTAGCGAATAATTTGGTAGAAATGTTTATTATAAATGAAAATAAAGACTTAATAGGTTTAATTACCTTAAAAGATATATCGAATATTAAAAAAAATAATTTAAATGAGAATTTACCTGTTAAAGAGTATATGAATAGCAAATTAATAACAATAGATAAAGAGGAAGATATTTCAAAATGTAGAGATATTATGTTGAGTAATAAAATTGGAAGATTACCAGTTATTGAGAACAATAAGCTGATAGGTGTCATAAGGATAAAAGAAATACGAGATTATTATTATATGAGAGTTGAAGAATTAAGTGTTCAGTTAGATAATATTATTAGCAATATAAATGAAGCAGTTTGTGTCATTAATAAAGAAGGGATAGTAGTTTTATGGAATAAAAAGTCTGAGGAATTATATGGTGTTAAGTTTCATGAAATAATAGGCAAAAAAATAACTGATTTTTTCCCTAACGCAATGATGTGGAAAGTTTTGAAAGATAAAAAACCGATATATAATGCTTTACATAAACCAAAAGAAGACTCATTTGTTATTCTAAGTATTTTTCCAATATATATTAAAGGAGAATTTTTGGGAGTTGTATCAACTGATAGAGATATTACTGAAGTAATGGGGTTATCTGAAAAGTTAGAAAAAGTTACAAATACATTAAATTATCTAAAAAAAGAAGTTGATAAATATTCTAGTAACAGTTTTAGTCATATTATTGGAAAAAGTGATAAAATACTAGAAAAAGTAGAGATAGCAAAACAAGTGTCGAAATCTGATATATCTATTTTAATAACTGGTGAAAGCGGAACAGGAAAAGAGGTTTTTGCAAGAGCGATACATGAATATAGTGGTAAAAAAGGATTGTTTGTACCAGTAAATTGTAGTGCTATTCCAAGTGAATTACTTGAAAGTGAACTTTTTGGGTATGAAGGAGGAGCTTTTTCAGGCGCAAATAAAAAAGGGAAAATAGGTCTTTTTGAACTTGCTAATAATGGTACTATATTTTTAGATGAAATTGGTGAGATGCCTTTATTTATGCAAGCTAAATTATTAAGAGTTTTACAAGAAAAAGAAATAAGAAGGGTAGGAGGAACTAAAAATATTAAAATAAATACAAGAGTTATCTCTGCAACAAATAAAGATTTGAAAAAACTAATTAAAGAAGGTAAATTTAGAGAAGATTTATATTATAGATTAAATGTAGTAGAAATTAACATACCACCTTTGAGAGAAAGAAAAGAAGATATAGTCTTATTAATTGATTATTTTATAGAAAGTATTTGTAAAAGAAATAGTTTGAAACTTCCTGAAATTGAAAAAGATGTTTATGACATATTAACAAATTATGAATGGAAAGGGAATGTTAGGGAGTTGAAAAATATTATTGAGTATTTAATTATTTTTTCTAAAAACAGCTACATTAGTAAAGATATTATTCCAAATCATATTTTATTAAAAAATAAACATTGTGATCAATCTCAGGAAGAATGTATTTTAGATTTGAACGAAGCTATAAAAAGATTAGAAGTAGATTTAATAAAGAAAGCTTTAAAGGTTTCAAAATCCAATAAAGCTGAAGCAGCCAAATTACTAAATATACCAAGGAGTACATTGTATTATAAAATTAGCAGTTATAATATAAAGATTGATAAATAAGTGTCAAATAATTGACGAGCGTCAATTATTTGACACTTATTTATTATAATAAATTATTAATCTTATTAAATTATTAATTTAAGTCTAAAACTAGGATTTGTGAGATGGATATTAAAATAATCCATCTTTTTTAATTTATTTAAAATGTTAAAATATTGTTTTTGTATGTCAAAAAATTGACAATCATTTTTGTGAAAAAGTTTTTTCTTAGACAAATTATAGATAGTTTATAAAAAAATATAATAATAATTTTGGCATAATATTTGCAAGAATTAATTACAAGAGTTAATTATTAGAAAGGTGGTGAAGAAATGAGAATCATTTTGCCATTAAAACAGCATGTGGGGAACAGATGCAAACCAATAGTAAAAAAAGGAGATGAAGTTACAAAAGGCCAGCTTATAGCAGTACCAGACGGTTTAGGAACAAATATACATTCGAGTGTTTATGGAAAAGTAATCGAATTAAATGATGATTATGTATTTATTGAAGCTTTTGAAAAACAACCAGATGAATATCAAAAGATAAAGGAAACAGATAATTATTTAGAAGCTATTAAAGAGGCAGGAGTTGTTGGAGCAGGTGGAGCAGGATTTCCGACTCATGTTAAGTTAAATGTCGACTTAGAAGGTGGATATGTAATAGCAAATGCTGCAGAATGCGAACCAATTTTAAACCACAATATAAAATTAATAGAAGAAAAACCAGAGATGATTGTAAGAGGTATGAAGTATGTAATGGAGATAACAAATGCATCTAAAGGATATATAGCGATAAAAACTAAACATAAAAAAGCGATTATTTCTATTGGGAGATCATGTAAAGATGAAGAAAATTTAGAAGTTAAGTTTTTACCAGATATTTATCCAGCTGGAGATGAAAGAGTAATAATTAGAGAACTTTTAGGTATTGAACTGAAACCAGGACAATTACCACTAGAAGCTAAAGCTGTAGTTATTAATGTAGAAACGTTAAAAAATATCGTTTTGGCTATTGAGGAGAGGAAACCTGTAATTACTAAAGATATAACATTAGGTGGGAGAATAAAAGATTCAAAAAAAGGTAAAATATTTTTTGATGTACCAATCGGATTCCCAATAAAACATTATATAGAAATAGCAGGTGGATATATTGAACCTTATGGTGAAATAATTATGGGTGGTCCTTTTACTGGTAGAAGATCAGATGAAAATGATCCTATTATCAAGACAACAGGCGGTATTATTGTAAGCATGCCATTTCCAACTGAAAAGAGAAAAGTAGGATTAATAGCTTGTGAATGTGGTGCTCAAGAAGATAGATTAAAACAAATTGCTGAAGGAATGGATGCTAAAGTTGTTGCTATTACAAAATGTAAAAGAATGATAGAAGTTAGTGGAAGATTTAGATGTGAAAAACCAGGAGTGTGTCCTGGACAAGCTGAAAAAGTTCTGTTTTTAAGAAAACAAGGAGCTGAAGCGATAATAACCGGTACATGTGAAGATTGAACAAATACTGTGATGAAAGTAGCTCCTAGGTTAGGAGTAGTTGTATATCATAGTACAGATCATATTTTGAGAGCAGCTGGACATAGGTTGTACAGAAGAAGAAAAAGTTAATTTTATTTACAATTTTAAGTTTAATAAAACAAATATCAACAGAAGGAGGGAATATTAATATGTCAATTACACCAGAAACTGCGAAGCAACATGAAAATGATTATGCTGTAACTTGTTGTAGATTTGAAGCAGGTACTATTATCGAACCTTCTACATTAGAAGACCCAAATATTTTGCCAGATTTACAAGATTCAGGTTTGCTTGAAATACCTAAAAATTGTTTGAAGATTGGAGAAGTTTTAGGTGCAAAATTAATTAAAACAATTGATGCTCTTACACCATTAACTCCTGATTTATTAGAGGGTGTAAATTTAAAAGAAGAAAAAAAAGAAGTTTCAGAAGATATAGTGGAGAAAAATATTGAGGCTAGCAAACAAATTTTAACATGTACGAATATTGATAATACAAAAATGAATAGTCAAGTTATTAAGATTCACATTGGAGAAGGTAAAGATATTAATTTAGAGATACCTTTTATATATGGCTATAATGGACAAGCATTAGATACTAATCAAGATATATTAGAGCAAAAAAACAACATAAATCAAGTTGCTATAGAAAAAGAAAAGCAAAAACAAGAACTTAAGCCAAAAGCTATCAGAAAATTAATAAAAAAACATTATAAAATTGATACAGTTAAATTTGGAGATGAAACTAAAATTGAAGGAACTACTTTATATATAAGGAAAGACATATGTAAAGACGCTGTTAATGCAGATGATTTAGTAACTGATATTAAATTAGATATTATTACTCCTGATAAATATAACCAATATAGTGAAACTATAATGGATGTTCAACCAATTGCAACAAAAGAAGAAGGTAAATTAGGAGAAGGTGTTACAAGAGTACTAGATGGAGTAATAATGATGGTTACTGGTACAGATGAAAACGGAGTACAGATAGGTGAATTTGGTTCTTCAGAAGGTATACTTGAGAGAAATATAATGTGGGGTAGACCTGGTGCTCCAGATAAAGGCGAAATTTTTATAAAAACTCAGGTAACAATTAAAGAACATACAAATATGGAAAGACCGGGGCCATTAGCTGCGCATAAAGCTTCAGATTATATAACTCAAGAAATTAGAGAAGCATTGAAAAAATTAGACGATAATTTAGTTTCTGAAGTAGAAGAATTAGTGCAATATAGAAGACCTGAAAAGAAAAAAGTGGCTATAATAAAAGAAATTATGGGCCAAGGAGCTATGCATGACAATTTAATTCTACCTGTTGAGCCAGTTGGTATATTGGGCGGTAAGCCTAATGTTGACCTAGGAAACATACCAATCGTTTTATCTCCACTTGAAGTTCTAGACGGTGGAATACATGCATTGACATGTATTGGACCAGCATCTAAAGAAACTTCAAGACATTATTGGAGAGAACCTCTTGTAATTGAAGCTATGAAAGATGAAGAAATAGATTTAGTAGGTGTTATTTTCGTTGGTTCACCTCAGATAAATTCTGAAAAATTCTATGTTTCAGAAAGATTAGGTATGCTTGTTGAAACAATGGATTTAGATGGTGCAATAATAACAACAGAAGGTTTTGGAAATAACCATATAGACTTTGCAAGTCATCATGAGCAAGTAGGAAAGAGAGGTATCCCTGTTGTTGGAATGACTTTTGCTGCAAATCAAGGTGCATTAGTGGTTGGGAATGAACACATGAAATATATGGTGGATCTTAACAAATCAGAACAAGGTATAGAAAATGAAATTTTATCTAATAACACATTATGTAAAGAGGATGCAATAAGAGCTTTAGCAATGCTAAAAACTGTTATGGCTGGTGAAGAAGTAAAGGAAGCTGAAAGAAAATGGAATGTAAATGTAAAACTAAATAACATTGAATTGATAGAAAAAGAGTTGGGAGCGAAAATTGAATTAGTTGAAAATGAGCAGATTTTACCTAAGAGTAAAAAACGAAAAGAGATCTATGAAAAGGAAGATTAATGAAAAGAGGTTACAAAATGAATAGATTTAAATATAGTAATTCTCCAATGTATTTTGAAGGAGTTATTGTTGAATTAAAAGATGGATTAGTAGGTATTGATTTAAAAGGAAGATTAGGTCATATTAGAATTCCGAAAAGAATGCTTATTACAGATTATGATTTGAAACTAGGTCACGAAGTTGGATTTATGTTAAGTTATCCAGAAGTACTGAGTGATGACATAAATGAAAAATATATAAATAGTATAAGATTTAAGAAAGGGAGGTAAAGAAATGAGATTAACAGCAATAAAAGGTCTTCAGTCGGAAATATATGTTCCTATAACACCTCCTCCAGTATGGACTGAGGTTAAAAAAGAATTGAAGGATATGACAGTTGCATTAGTTACAGCAGCAGGTGTTCATCTAAAGTCTGATAAAAGATTTAATTTGGCAGGCGATTTTACTTTTAGAGTTATACCAGGAGATGTAGATTCAGGTGAGTTGATGGTATCACATGGTGGATATGATAATGCTGACGTTAATAAAGATATAAATTGTATGTTTCCAATAGATAGGATTAGAGAATTAGCTAAAGAAGGTTTTATAAAAGCTTTATCACCTATCAATTTTGGATTTATGGGTGGTGGAGGAGATCAACAAAAATTTAAAAATGAAACAGGACCTGAAATTGCAAGAAGACTGAAACAAGAAAATGTAGATGCAGTTATTTTAACTGCTGGCTGAGGAACTTGTCACCGCTCTGCCGTGATTGTGCAGAGAGCAATTGAGGAAATAGGCATACCTACAATAATTATTGCAGCCCTTCCTCCTGTTGTAAGACAAAATGGTTCACCAAGAGCAGTTGCGCCATTAGTACCTATGGGTGCAAATGCAGGGGAACCAAACAATCCAGAAATGCAAAGAGCTATTGTAAAAGATACATTAGTAAAGCTAACTGAGATAACAACACCGGGACAGATAATATCATTACCATATGAATATATTGCTAAAGTTTAATATTATTCAGGAGGAGCTTTTCCTCCTACAAAAAGGTGGTTTTATGAAAAAGGAGATTTATAAAAAAAGGTTATTAATTAAATCTTTTCATATAACTAAAGTGATTTTTGGTAATAAGAGTGATATCAAAGATAGGGAATTGATTATTAATAAAGAGATTTTAGATGAATTAATAAAAAACTATGAAATAATCGAAAAAATTAATATTCAAATTATTGAACCTAGAAAATATAATATTTGGGTTAATAATATAATGGATGTAATTCCTATATCAACAAAAGTTTTAGGAAATATAGGTGAAGGAATAACACATACAATAACTGGTGTTTATGTTTTATTAACAGGTGCTTATTCAGATGGAAAACAGATAACTGAATTTGGTTCTTCTGAAGGCATTTTGAAAGACCATATAGTTTTTGGGAAAGCAGGTACGCCTTCCTTAAGTGATTATATTATAAATTTTGACGTTATATTGAAACCGAATTTGAAATTTAATAGAGAATCTCCATTGACTATTCATAAGGTTTGTGATGAGTTTATACAGATTTACAGAAATATATTAAAAAAGTTTGATGGTAGAAAAGCAGATGAAGTTAATGAGTATTTTGATATAGTTAGACCTGGCAAAAAGAAGGTAGTTATTATAAAACAAATAGGTGGACAAGGAGCAATGCACGACAATCAGCTATTACCTAAAGAACCATCGGGTTTTATTGGTGGTAAATCGATAATTGATATTGGTAATGTTCCAATTATTCTTACACCAAATGAATATAGAGACGGAGCTTTAAGGGCAATGACATAAGAGGTGATTTTATGGGGATTGGACCATCTACTAAAGAAACTACTTTGCATCATTTCAGAGATCCTTTATTAGATGTAGTTTCAAATGATAAAGATATAGATTTATTAGGGGTTATTTTGGTAGGTACTCCTCAAAAAAACAATGAGAAGTATTTTGTAAGTAAAAGAGTAGCTGTATGGGTAGAAGCTATGCGTGCTGATGGAGTGATAATTTCTGTAGACGGTTGGGGAAATTCTCATATTGATTTTGCTAATGCTATTAAAGAAATAGGAAAAAGAGGAATAGAAGTTGTTGGGATGAGTTTTGTAGGCACTCAAGGTAAATTTGTAGTTACAAACAAATATATGAATACAATTGTAGATCTTAACAAATCAAAATTAGGAGTTGAAACAGAGGTCGTAGGAGAGAATAATGCAGATGAGTTAGATGCAAAAAAAGCGTTGGCGTTATTAAAATTAAAAATGAAGAGGAATGGAGGGGAATAAATGCTTGCTATAAGGGGTATACATGCTGTTGATTCACATACCATGGGGGAGCCAACAAGAGTAATTATCGGAGGAGTACCTAAAATTCCAGGGAAAACTATGGCGGAAAAGAAAAGTTATTTAGAGCAAAAAATGGATAATATCAGAACTGCGGTTATGTTAGAACCAAGAGGGCATAATGATATGTTTGGATCAATTATTACTGCTCCAGTTAATGAAGAAGCTGATTTTGGGATTATATTTATGGATGGTGGAGGGTATTTAAATATGTGTGGTCATGGCTCGATTGGAGCAGTTACTGTTGCGATTGAAACAGGCATGGTTGAAGTAGTAGAACCTATTACAGAAATTAAAATGGATACTCCAGTAGGGCTAATCAAAGCAAAGGCTAAAGTTGAAAGAGGTAAAGTAAAAGAAGTTTCAATTGTTAATGTGCCAGCTTTTCATTATATGAAAGATGTTAAGATTGATGTACCTAATATTGGCGAAGTTACATTAGACATTTCTTTTGGTGGAAGTTTTTTTGCGATAGTAGATGCTCAACAATTAGGTATCGAGGTACAACCTAAAAACACACAAAAATTAATTGATTTAGGGTTAACAATTAGAGAAATTATTAATGCTTCTATTAAAGTTCAACATCCTATATTAAAGCATATTAATAAAGTTGATTTAGTAGAAATATTTGATAAGCCTACTAATAAAGAAGCAGATTTAAAGAATGTAGTTGTATTCGGTCAAGGACAAATTGATAGATCACCTTGTGGCACAGGAACAAGTGCTAAACTTGCAACTTTGTATTCAAAAGGGAAACTAAGAATAGGAGAATATTTTGTTTATGAAAGCATATTAGGAACAACGTTCAAAGGAAGAATTTTGGGTACAACTAAAGTTAAAAACTATGAAGCTGTAATTCCAGAAATAACAGGTTCAGCATATATAACTGGATTTAGTCATTTTGTTATAGATCCTGAGGATCCTGTAAAATATGGTTTTGTTTTAAAGTAGTAATAATATTAAAGATAAATGAAAAGCGGCTAAACTTTTATTTATGTAGTTTTTTATAAATAAAAATAAATGTAAAATTAAGGAGGAGATTGGATGATTACTGCTGTTTTAGGAACTTTGGGGGCTTTTGGTATTTGGTTTAGTAGTGTATTTTTAAGAGATTTTATGAAACATAAGGATAATTTAGAAGATAATTCTTGGGCTAAAGTTTCTGTGATTGGATTCATTACAAACTTTTTTGATACTTTAGGAATTGGTTCGTTTGCACCAACAACAGCACTTTTAAGAGCATTCAAACAAACTAAAGATAGAGTAATACCTGGAACATTAAATGTATCATGTACTATACCTGTTATTTTAGAAGCTTTTATCTTTATTAAAGTTATTAAAGTTGATACATTAACTTTAGTTTCGATGATAGCAGCAGCAACAATTGGAGCGTGGTTGGGTGCTGGAATTGTTTCAAAATTCCCTGAGAGAAAAGTTCAATTTATAATGGGTATAGCTTTATTTGTAACAGCATTTTTAATGTTTGCTGGCCAAATGGACTGGTTTCCAGGTGGTGGAGAAGCTATTGGTTTAAGAGGAGGCAAATTAATAATTGCGATAGTAGCTAACTTTATTTTAGGAGCTTTAATGACTGCTGGAATAGGTTTATATGCACCTTGTATGGCTTTGGTTTATTTATTAGGGATGTCTCCTAGAGTTGCTTTTCCTATAATGATGGGTTCATGTGCATTCTTAATGCCAGTTGCATCAGTTAAATTTGTAAAAGAGGGAGCTTATGATAGAAAAGCTTCAATGGGGATAACTATTGGTGGTGTAATCGGTGTTATAATAGCAGCTTATATAGTTAAATCATTACCATTAAATATGTTAAAATGGCTAGTGATAGCTGTTATCCTATATACTTCATTAACAATGATTAGAGCAGCTTTAAATAATTCTGTAAGTAATAAAGAAGTAATTGAAATAGAGTAATTTATAGAAAAGCAAAATTTATAGTTACTGTAAAAAAACCTCTGTGGATATTTGCTATCCACAGAGGTTTTTAGTGGCATGTAAAAAGATTTTATTTAATGTCGAAATACTTAAATTAGATTCATATATATTAACATTAGTTAATAATCAATAGAACATAATTTTTTATTAATCTAATGTGAAAGTTTTAAAGTATAATAGAATAGAAAGGAAGGAGGAGCAAAAATGCAAAAGATAATAGGATTTATTGGTTGTGGCAATATGGGCCAAGCAATGATGGTGGGAATAGTAAAATCAAATTTAGTTTTGCCTGAGCAAGTGATAGTATCAGATATTAATGAGAAAAGGTTAAGTTTTGTTTCAAACGAGTATGGAGTAAAAACTACAACAGATAATAAAAAAGTAGCAAAGGCGGCAGATATTTTAGTATTAGCAATTAAGCCGGATATATATGAACAAATAATAGAAGAAATAAGAGATTTTGTGAAAGAGGATGTAATAATAGTTATTATAGCAGCAGGAAAAGACATAAATGGAATTGAAAAAAGTTTTGGGAGAAAGTTAAAAGTAGTCAGGACAATGCCTAACACGCCAGCTCTTGTAGGTGAAGGTATGACTTCAATGTGTTTCAACGAAAAATTGACTAAAGAAGAAATAGATGAACTAATAAGTATTTTTGAGAGCTTTGGCAAGGTTGAAATAGTAGATGAAAAATTAATGGGAGCTGTAATTTCGGTAAGTGGTTCTTCGCCTGCTTATGTATTTATGCTTATAGAAGCAATGGCAGATGCTGCAGTTCTTGATGGACTTGCAAGAGATAAAGCATATAGAATGGCAGCTCAAGCAGTTTTAGGTGCTGCCAAGATGGTATTAGATACCAAAAAACATCCTGGTGAATTAAAGGATATGGTATGCTCTCCAGGTGGGACAACTATAGAAGCCGTAGCTACTCTTGAAAAAGCTGGATTTAGATCAGCAATTATTTCTGCTATGCAAAGCTGTACAAAAAAATCTATAGAAATGTCAAAAAAATAAATTAAAATCCATGCTTTTTTCCTATTCTCTATCCTCTGTACCCTGATTTCTAGTTCCAATACCCAGACTCTAGACCCCAGTACCCAGTACCTAGTACCTAGAACCTAACATCTGTAATCACTTTTATTGTCGTTAAATTTTGTTATGAAATGTCATTTCCCAGGAAATATGTCGCATTTTCGCTGTTTGATATCGTCATTTTTGTTTACTACTCGTCATCTAATTATCGAACAGCGAATAGCGACCTACGAACAGTTCCTAGTTATTAGTTGTTCCCTGTACCCTGTCCTCTGTCAACTGTAAACTGATTCCATATTTTCCATTTTCAATTTTACATTTCTTTAGTCCATCTCCAGTACCCAGTACTTAACCTCTATTCCCAATTGACACTAATAAGATATAAGTTTAAAATTAACTTAAAGGTAGAAAATTGAAATTATTTGTCAGAATAATATGAATAAAAAACCCTTAAAAATATATATGAAAAATACGCTCATGCAAACAAATTTAGAAAAAACTTAAGGCTCAAATTTTCAGAAAATCCTAACGCACCTAATCAAGACGTCCTGTCTTGTAGGATGCTGGCTTAACATCCTATTAAGCCTACGGATTTTCTTGAAAATTTTCACCTAGTTTTTTAACTAAATTCTTTCAAGCATTCGCTTTATTTTCATATATTTTAAAAGGTAAGTTTGTAAATAGTTTGTGAAAACAGATAGTTATCTGGTGAATTTCAAACATAGAATAAATAGCGAACGACGAACAGTGAGTTAAAAAGGGAGGAATATTTTTGATCTTCATGCTTGATAATTACGACTCTTTTACCTATAATTTATACCAATTTTTAGCTGAATTAGGGGAAGAAATATTAGTTAAGAGAAATGATGAGATTTCAATAGAAGAAATAGAAAAATTAAATCCAGAGATTATTATTATATCTCCTGGACCTTGTTCACCTTCTGAAGCGGGTCTTTCGATAGATATAGTAAAACATTTTAAAGGCAAAGTGCCTATATTAGGTATTTGTTTAGGTCACCAAACAATAGGACAAGTATTTGGCGCAGAAATCATAAAAGCAATAAGGCCAGTTCACGGGAAAGTAGAACCAATAATTCATTATAATAAAGGAGTATTTAGAGGATTAAACAATCCTTTGAAAGTTACTAGGTATCATTCGCTTGTTATTGATAGAACTACTCTTCCTAATGATTTAGAAGTTACGGCTGAAACTGACAAAGGAGAAATAATGGGAATAAGACATAAAAAATATTTAATAGAAGGAGTGCAGTTTCATCCAGAGGCTATTTTGACAGAAAAGGGGCATGAATTACTTAATAACTTTATTAAACAAGCAAGAGGAGAAGATTAGAATGATTCAAGAAATATCTACTAAATTTAATTCGTTTGAATTATATACGATATTTAAAGACGATAGTTTTAGCTTTATTCTTGATAGTGGGATGGATGCAAATAGATTGGGAAGATACTCTTTTATAAGTTCTGATCCATTTAAGATAATAAAAATATACAAAAATTCTACAAATCCATTTGATATACTTAAAGAGGAGCTAAATAAATATAAGATTAAGAATTCTACTCATTTACCTTTTATTGGAGGTGCAGTAGGATATCTTTCATATGATTTATGCAGGTTTATAGAAAGAATACCAGACAGTGCAATAGATGATATAAATATACCACTATTATATTTAGGGCTTTATAATTGGGTAATTGTAGTAGACCATCTAGAAAACAGAACATATATAGCAACGCCAGATATAGATAAGGAATTAGAAAATATTGCTGTAACAAAAGTTTTAGAAAGAATAAAAAATGCACAATTAAGTGGTATTGATTCAATATACTATCAAAATAAAGAATATCCAGAAGTAATACTAAAGTCTAATTTTACAAAAAAGGAATACTTACAAAGCGTAGAGAAAATAAGAGACTATATTAGGTCTGGAGATGTTTATCAAGTTAATCTTACACAAAGGTTTGAAGGAAAGGTAATGGCCACAGGGTATGAAATATATAAAGATTTAAGAATGGTGAGCCCTGCACCATTTGGTGCTTATCTCAATTTTGAGGAAGTTGAAATTCTTTCAAATTCTCCTGAAAGATTTATTAAAGTAAAAGATAGAGTTGTAGAAACTAGGCCAATCAAGGGGACAAGGCCTAGAGGCAAGACGCATGAAGAAGACTTACGTTTAAGAGAAGAACTTTTAAATAGCGAAAAGGACAAGGCAGAACTATTAATGATAGTTGATTTAGAAAGAAACGATATAGGAAAAGTAGCCAAAATAGGAAGTGTAAAAGTACCTGAACTTTTTAAGCTAGAAGAGTATTCTAATGTACATCATTTGGTATCTACTGTAGTTGGAGAATTAGATGAAGGCAAAGATTTAGTAGATTTAATAAAAGCAGTTTTTCCTGGAGGTTCCATTACAGGTGCTCCAAAAGTAAGAGCTATGGAGATAATAGACGAATTAGAGCCAAATCAAAGAAATATCTATACAGGATGTATTGGTTATTTAGGGTTCGATGGATCTGTAGATTTAAATATAGCAATAAGAACTATAGTTAAAAAAGGTGATTGTGTATATTTTCAAGTAGGTGGAGGAATAACCTGGGATTCAAATCCTTATGATGAATATGAAGAAACTCTCCA
This sequence comes from Caloranaerobacter sp. TR13, assembly GCF_001316435.1. Classification (NCBI taxonomy): domain Bacteria; kingdom Bacillati; phylum Bacillota; class Tissierellia; order Tissierellales; family Thermohalobacteraceae; genus Caloranaerobacter; species Caloranaerobacter sp. TR13. Next base: position 45,140 of record NZ_JXLL01000008.1, on the reverse strand, counting down.
TAAAGCAAAATCTATAATAAAAGCACTTAGGGGGCAATATGAAGAGAAAAGCAACTGAAAATAGCGAACTTTTTAAGTTTGGTATTGGTGTATTTGAGACGATGAAAATATATAAAGGAAATCCGATTTTATTAAAAGAACATCTTGATAGAATGTATAATTCAATTAAGGAATTAAATATAGAAATTAATATCTCTTATGAAGAATTACAGAAAAAAATATATGAATATGTAAAAAGCTATGATTATAAAGCTTTGCGAATTACTGTATTTGATGAAGGATATAACTTTATGATAAGAGATATACCTTACAAGTATGAAGACTATGTTAGAGGATATAAGCTTAATATTGCACATATAAGAAGGGGAGAAAGTTTTATATACAGATATAAAACTACAAATTATTTTGAAAATATTTATTTAAAGAGGTTAGCTTTAAATAAAGGCTTTGATGAATCTTTAATAATAAATACTGATAATAAAATACTTGAAGGTACAATGACAAATATTTTTTTTGTAAGACGAAATGAGCTATTTACGCCAAAGCTTTCCTTAAATATATTGCCAGGTATAATGAGAAGAGAGGTTATAAAAATAGCAAAGAATATAGGAATAAAAGTACATGAATGTACAATAGATGTAAAAGACTTAAATAAATTCGATTTTGCTTTTATAACTAATAGTTTGATAGATGTTTTAAAAGTTAGAGAGATTGAAGATATAGTGTATGATAAAGATAATGAAGTTTTTTATAAATTGAGGACTGCCTTGGAGGAAAAGCTTTATGAATGCTTTAGATGTTGTTAAATATCAAATAAAGGAAATTAGGAAAAGCACAAATGTAAATTCCATTATTTTAGTGGGTTCTATGAGGAATTTAGAGTTTGATATAAAGTCAAGTGATATAGATATATTTGTAATAACTGAAGAAGGTAATAGACAAATAAGGAAGATTTTAGAAGTTTCAGGCATAGAATTTGATTTAAATTTTTTTCCTAAAAAAACTTCAGAAGAATTAATTAAGAAAAGAGAGCAATTTTTCATTGAATGTCTTAAAGATGGTAATTTAGTATATGATAAAGATGGATTTGGTGATTATATTATTAAAGAGTCTATTAAAGAATATAATAAAGGGCCAAAAAGAATAGAACATTATGAAATAAATAATTGTATAATTAAGATAAATGATTATTTTAAAAAGCTTAAGAAACTACAAAATGGACCTAAGTATGAATTTCATTTTCTTTCAAATCTATGTTTGAAGGAGATGATAAAATTATATTATAAATTAAATAATATGTGGATTCCAAAGGATAAAAAACTTCTAAAAAGTCTTAGAGATTTTAATAATGATTTATTTAGTATTGTTGTAGATTTCTATAATGAATATGATATTAATAAATTAAAAGAAGTATTTGATTATATTATAGAAAAAAACACACAAAAGGAGATGTAAATATGGATAAAGAAAAGATTAAAAGAGCTATTAGAGATATTTTAGAGGCGATAGGTGAAGATCCAGATAGAGAAGGACTTAGAGGAACACCTGATAGAATAGCTAGGATGTATGAAGAAATATTTTCAGGATTAAATGAAGATCCGAAAAAGCACTTAGAAATATATTTCCAAGATGAAAAATATGAGGAATTAGTTTTAGTTAAAGATATACCTTTTTATTCAATGTGTGAACATCATTTAGTACCTTTCTTTGGTAAGGCACATGTTGCATATATACCTAAAGATGGAAAACTTACGGGACTTTCTAAACTAGCAAGGGTAGTTGAGACTGTAGCAAAAAGACCTCAATTACAAGAGAGAATTACTAAGACTATTGCAGATACTTTAATGGAAGTTCTAGAGCCTTATGGTGTAGTAGTTGTAGTTGAAGCTGAACATATGTGTATGACTATGAGAGGAGTAAAAAAACCAGGTTCAAAAACTGTGACATCAGCAGTAAGAGGTATATTTGAAACAAGACCAGAATCTAGAGCAGAAGTTATGAGTTTGATTAATCACAAGTAAGGGGGATATTATGTTTAAATTTGGCAAAAAAACTTATATAATGGGGATATTAAATGTAACTCCTGATAGTTTTTCAGATGGTGGCGAATATTTTGATATAGAAAAAGCTGTTGAGCATGCAAAAGAAATGGTTAGAGAAGGTGCAGATATAATTGATGTAGGAGCTGAGTCAACAAGGCCTGGAGCACAGGAAGTATCTGAAGAAGAAGAGTTAAAAAGAATAATTCCAGTAGTTAAAAGATTAGTTAAGGAAATTAATATACCAATTTCAGTAGATACTTATAAGGCTAGGGTTGCTGAAGAGGTTTTAAAGCTTGGTGCTCATGTAATAAATGATGTTTGGGGACTTCAAAGAGATAAAAATATGGCAAATGTTGTTGCTAAATATGATGTTCCAGTTATTATTATGCATAATCAAATAGGGACTGAATATAAAAAAGATATTATGGAATCAATAAAAGATTTTCTAAAAGAAAGTATTAGATTAGCAAAAGAAGCAGGTGTAAAAGAAAAAAATATTATATTAGATCCAGGCATTGGTTTTGGAAAAACTCCTGAGCAAAATATGCAGGTTATGGCTAGATTATCGGAACTTACTGAGCTAGGATATCCAATTTTATTAGGCACTTCTAGAAAATCTATGATTGGTAAGATTTTAGACTTACCTCCAAAGGAAAGAGTTGAAGGGACTATAGCGACAACAGTTATGGGAATCATGCAGGGAGTTGATATTATAAGAGTACATGATGTAAAAGAGAACTTAAGAGCTGCTAAAGTAACCGATGCTATTTTTAGAAAGTAGGGATATTTTGGATAAAATAATATTAAAGGGCCTAAGTTTTTATGCTTATCATGGAGCATTAAAAGAAGAAAATGTTATAGGTCAAAAATTTATTATTGATTTGGAAGTCTTTTGTGACTTGAAAAGGGCAGGAAAAACTGATGATTTAGCTCAGTCAGTAAACTATGCTAAAATTTACGAATTAGTCAAAGCTATATGCGAAAATAATACATTCAAGCTTATTGAGGCATTGGCTGAGAATATTGCAATAGGGATTTTAAATGAGTTTAAGAATGTTAAAGAGATAGTTGTAACAGTAAAGAAACCTCAAGCTCCTGTTAATGGGATATTTGACTATTTTGGTGTAGAAATAAGGAGAGCAAGAAAAGATGGCTAAGGTATATCTTGGACTAGGAACAAATTTAGGAGATAGACTTAATTATTTAAAGGAAGCTATACAGCTTATTAAAAACTTTAAAGATACTAAATTAATAAAAGTTTCTAAAATATATGAGACCGAGCCTTGGGGTTATACTCTACAAGATAGCTTTTTAAACTTATGTATAGAGATACAAACTGATTTAAGCCCATTTGAACTTTTAGAAGAATGTCAGAAGGTTGAGAGAATATTAAAAAGAGAACGTCATTTTAGATGGGGTCCTAGAACTATTGATGTCGATATATTGATTTATGATGATGTTTTTATAGATGACGATAAGTTGATAATACCTCATCCTAGAATTCAAGAAAGAGCTTTTGTTTTAGTACCATTAAAGGATTTAAACGAGAATCTAGTAATTAAAGGAAAAACGATTACAGAGTGGATAGATATTGTAGGGCTTGATGGGATAAAGGAATTTAAGGCTTGCAATTGCAAGCCTCTACCTTAAATCAGTATTTTCCATATTCTTTGGACTGGCAGGAATTCCTTCAATTCCTCTTTTTTCAGTAATAGGAGTAGTTTCTGCATAGAATCTCATAGTATCAATGGCGTCTACATCTCTTTGCATATTCCAAGGGAATACAAATGCATTTGTTTGTCTTTCTATTATTGGATATTTTTCTGCGTTGTATGTTGATAGTATGATGTCTTGACCGTTTGAAGCATTAGGCTTGTTTTGGTTATAGTAATTTTTCAAAATATCACTTCCTTTATGATATGTTAAATAAAAGAGGATAAACTTCAAAAATAGTATTTGCAAAATAAGTTAAAATATTATAATTTTTTTAAAGCCTTTAGTAGACAGGGAACAGAGAACAGGGATCAGAGAATAGAGAACAGAGGACAGGGATAAGGAATTGAAAATTGAAAATGTAAAATGTAGAATTAGCTTATAGTCAATAGTTGATAGTTATTAGAAGTAGTATAGAATTAATTCTTTGCTATAGATGACAATATATATATTTAGCATTTAAAATTTAAAATTCAATTGTTCGGGAGGGGTTTAATGAGTTACAATTCTAAAATTAAAGATTCTCATATTGATGAGCTTTTTGAAGCTATTTTAGAACTTAAAAATATAGAAGAATGCTATAGATTTTTTGAAGATATTTGCACAATAAAAGAAATAAAGTCTCTGGCTCAGAGACTTCAGGTTGCAAAATTATTAAGAGAGAATAAGACATATATAGAAATTGAAAATGAGACAGGTGCTTCTACAGCAACTATTAGTAGAATAAATAGAGCGTTAAATTATGGAGCCGAAGGATATAACTTAATACTGGATAGATTAGAGCAAAAGAAAGGTAATAAATAGATTTTGTAGGTAATTATATAATTACATTATCCCATGTTTTAAAAATTATATTATTAAATCTTTCTACGTCTTTAATTCTAGTAGGTATATTAATTTTATATCCTTTAGGTGAATTTTTATCTATTATAAGATATCCTTTTTCTAAATCATTTGGGGTAGATATTATGTTTTGATAGTTTTCTTCAAACAATTCTGGATTTGTTACGTAAACTGCAGCAACTATGTCCCAGTTGTAAAATCCTTTTATACCAAATTCATTCATTACAAAGTTAAACCAATTGATGGTTTTATCTTTAATATATTTATATATTTTAGATTTACTGTTCATCAATCTTTTGTATTCATATTCACCAAAGAATGCTTGTAAGCAAATATGTCCTGTTAAAATTGTTATTTTAACTCCAGATGTTAATACGATATGGGTAGCTTCTGGGTCACATGAGAAATTAAGTTCGTCTAAATTTTTTCCATTAATGATTAAAGGCTTTGTTATGCCTCCCATTAACACAATCTGTTTTAATTTTTTGAAAAAGTTTTTATCAATTTCATAAGCATTTTTAAGATTTGTAAGGGAACCTGTTGCTAACAGTGTAATTTCATTAGGATATTTATTCACAATATTTACTAAAAAATTGGCAGCAGGACTATTTTTTTTAGATTTAGAACTAGCTCCCTTGTAAAGGGGTAAATTTATATTTAATTCTTTAAACATTTTTTTAGTATTTTCATATACTGAGTCGATTGTACTGTTTCCATAAGTTGTTGTAACACCTAGTAAATCTACATCTTGTCTACCTAACAGATATATAAGTGTAAGACCATCATCTACATCTTTACCTTCTAAACCCATGGTGTTATCACAATCAAATATTACCTTTATTTTTTCCATACAAGCTACCTCCTTCATTTAATTTATAATATATTTTGTTTTATTTTTATCAGTTAAACAAACCTAAATTTATTATATCACTTTATTAATTATACGGGTTTAATACAGATTAACACAACTATAAAACATTCTTATTCTATATAATTATACTCTATATGAAATGAATGAGCGGTGATGTATAATATAGATTATAGGGTGTTTGTTTGATAATTAACATACTTATAGATATCTAGGGGTTGATTATATGTCTTCTAATAAGATTGAAGAGTTAAAAAAAAGAAGGCAGCAAGAGATTAGAGTTAATAAGAAAAAAAATCAAAAATTTTATGCATTTATAATGTCTATTATTGCTATAATAATATTTATATTTTTATTGCGACACAACAAAATTTATAGTATTTTTTGGTTTGTTGGACTTTTAATAGGTATAACACTTCAAAGGTCAAGGTTTTGTTTTGCTGCAAGTTTTAGAGATCCAATAATGGTTGGTAGTACATCTATTTTAAAAGCAATTATTATAGCTTTCATGGTAGCAACTATAGGATTTGCAATTATTCAGTATTATTCAATAGATAGTAGTGGTGTTATTGATGTATATAGATTACCAGGTCAAATTAGTCCAGTTGGAATCCACACAGCTATAGGAGCAATACTTTTTGGTATTGGTATGGTAATTGCTGGTGGATGTGCTAGTGGAACTCTTATGAGGATAGGCGAAGGTTTTTTGCTACAAATTGTTGTGCTCATTGGATTTATTATAGGAACTGTATTAGGAGCACATGATTTTGAATTCTGGGACAAGCTTATTATTAGAAAGTCGCCAACAATTTATATACCTAAGTATATCGGGCTACCGACAGCAGTAATTTTACAAATAATTTTTCTTACAGTATTATATTTTATTACAGATTGGTATGATAAGAAAAACAATTTGATGTCTAGTTGATTTAGGAGGGATATAATTGAATGAGATAAAACTAGATTGTATGTATGAAGCATGCCCGATTCCTTTGTTGAAGGCTATGAAGAGATTAGCAAAAATGGATATAGGAGATGTGTTAATTTTAGAAACAGATCATAGTTGTTCTATTAAGAATGTAGTTGAATGGGCTAAGAAACAAGGGCATAATGTAGATTATATGGAAATAGGAGAAGGTGAATGGGAGATATATATAGAAAAGCGAAAATAAAGGGGTGATATGTGGGAGTTATGAAATTTTTTCAAAAAATCATAAAAAAACCTTGGCCATATTGGGTAGGTGGTATTTTACTTGGAGTTTTAAACATTATTTTATTAGCATCAACTGGAAAAGCATGGAAAATAACGACTGGTTTTTTATATTGGGGGCTATCTTTTTTAGAGCTTTTAGGATTTAATTGTTCAGATTGGTATTATTTTAGTGTTTATTCTAATCAATTGAGAAAAGGTGAGACTTTTATTTATAATTATTATACAATAATAAATTTAGCTGTAATTGTTGGAGCATTATTAGCTGTTCTTTGGGCATCTGAATTTAAATTTAAAAAAATAAAAAATAGAAGACAACTATTATTTGGATTATTCGGCGGAATAATTATGGGATATGGAACAAGACTGAGTTTTGGATGTAATATTGGAGCTTATTTTAGTGCAATCCCTTCATTTTCTTTACATGGGTGGGTATTTGCAATTTTTATGTTTGTAGGAGCGTTTATAGGGACTAAAATATTATTTAAATATTTATTATAAAGGAGGTATTTATTATGAAAAAAAAGTTTTTGAGTATACTGCTTATTTTAGCTTTAGCCATAAGCGTAGTTGGGTGTAGTAGTAATGAAAAGATAGAAGGAAATGTTTTACAAAAAAGTTGGGAAGATATATTGGCTGAAGCTAAGGGAACTACTGTTAACTTTTATGGTTGGGGTGGAAGCCAAAAAGTAAATAATTGGATTGACACATATTTAGCGAAAAGGCTAAAAGAAGAGTATGATATAACTTTAAATAGGGTACCTATGAACATTGATGATATTTTAAATAAATTATTAGGAGAGAAACAATTAAATAGTCAAGAAGGGACTATTGATATAGTTTGGATTAATGGTGAGAATTTCTATACAGCTAAAAAAAATAAGTTATTATTCGGACCTTTTACAGATAAGTTACCAAATTTTAATAAATATATTGATGGTAGCTCTGATGAAGTTAGATATGATTTTGGGTTTAAGGTTGATGGTTATGAAGCACCTTATGGTAAAGCTCAGCTTGTTATGATATATGATAAGAAAAAAATAGAAACAACACCTAGAAATTATAAAGAGCTACTAGAATTAGCTAAGAAAAATCCTGGAAAGTTGACATATCCTGCTCCTCCAGATTTCACAGGTAGTGCTTTTGTAAGAAATATAATATATGATATTGTTGGATATAAACAATTTATGGATATGGAGCCGGATAAAAAGACAGTTGAGAAGGCAATCAAACCAGCTATTGATTATCTAAAAGAGTTGAAACCTTATTTATGGAGAGAAGGTAAGACATATCCAGCTACAATATCTCAGCTTGACAATATGTTTTCTGATAACGAGGTATTGATGACTATGAGTTATAATCCAAACCATGCTGCAAGTAAAATCCAAACAGGTGAGTTTCCAGATACGACAAATACTTTTATTTTTGATAAAGGGACTATAGGAAATACACATTTTCTAGCAATACCTTTTAATGCACCAAATAAAGCAGGAGCTTTAGCTGTTATTAACTTTATTTTGAGTCCTGAAGCACAAGCTTCAAAATATAACCCTAAAAATTGGGGAGACTTACCAGTTTTAGACAACAATAAATTAAGTGATAGTGAAAAGAATTTGTTTACTGATATTAAAATAGGAAAAGGGACATTACCACAACAATACTTGTTAGATCATAGAGTTCCTGAGATGCCTGCAAATTTGATACCTATTATTGAAGAGATATGGTTAGAAAACATACCTGTAGAGGGTGAGTAGAATATTGAATACAAAAATGAAACCATATATACTTTTGCTTCCTGCATTGACAATATTAATAGGAATATTCATCTCTGGACTAATTTTGGGATTAGTCCAGAGCTTTGGGTATTTTCCCGTAATAGGACTAAAAAATTTTACTTTAAGATACTATTTAGAAGTATTAACAGATAAAGATTTTTTGCAGTCGTTAAAGTTTAGTTTTTATATTTCTTTGATTTCATCTGTAATCGCAGTAATATTGGGAGTTATACTTGCTTATTCTATACTAAAAAGCAGACATAAAAAGAGTATAGAAAAATTTATTTATAAGTTACCTATCATAGTTCCTCATACAATTGCTGCTTTGCTTGTATATAATTTATTTTCGCAGAGTGGTGTTATACCTAGGATACTTTATAATGTTGGAATAATAAATAGCCAGAATCAATTTCCATCTTTAGTTTTTGATAAAGTTGGAATTGGGATAATAATAGCTTATTTGTGGAAAGAGATACCTTTTATAGCTATGGTAGTATATACAATTCTTAGTAATATAAATAATAGACTTGTTGAAGTTGCCTTAAATCTTGGAGCTAATAACAGACAGATATTTTGGCATATTTTGTTGCCTTTAATTATGCCATCTATATTTTCTTCCTTTATAATAATCTTTGCTTTTTCGTTTGGGGCTTTTGAAGTGTCGTATTTATTGGGACCTACATCACCAAAGACACTACCTGTTAAGGCTTACATTGAATATACAAACCCAGATTTAACAAATCGTCCATATACTATGGTAATAAATATGATTTTAACTTTTATTTCTGTATTATTTGTATGGATTTATAGTAGAACTTTTAAATTGATATCCAAATATAATGGGTGATAAAAAATGAAAAAAAATAACTTTATATATACTGTAGTAATGTATTTTCTTATATTCGTTTTAATTTTTCCCCTAATTATTTTATTAATATGGAGCATAACCAATAATTGGCCTTGGCCTCATATGTTCCCTAATAGTTTTGGTTTAAGAGGTTATAGGCAAATTTTTAGCTTTTCTAACAAAACTATTAAGATACTATTATTTAGCGTATGGCTATCTTCTGTAGTTACCTTGATAACATTGATAATAAGTATACCTGCTGCAAAAGCATTAGGAGTATATAATTTCAAAGGAAAAAAATTTATAAAAATACTTGTATTAGCACCAATAATAGTTCCACCTTTGACGGTAGTTATGGGAATTCATGTTACATTCATAAAATTGGGACTAGCTAATACATTTTGGGGAGTCGTTTTAGTTCATTTAATTCCATGTCTACCATATGGAATAAGGATTTTAACTGATGTATTCGAGATAATAGGTGAATCAATGGAGATGCAAGCAAGAGTTTTAGGTGCAAGACCAATGCAGGCTTTTTTTAGAATTACTCTTCCTTTGATAACTCCAGGTTTAATATCAGCAGGAAGTCTTATTTTCATAGTTTCATTTAGTCAATATTTTTTAACTTTTCTAATAGGTGGCGGAAGAATAGTTACATTTTCTATGCTTTTATTTCCATATATCCAGAGTGGGGATAGGATGATGGCTTCAGCATATAGTGTAGTCTTTATTTTTACAGTTTTAATTGTATTGTTATCGGTTGAGAAAGTTGTTAAAATATATTATAAAACTGAAAACCATTTTTATTTATAAGGGGTAGTGTACAATGTCTGAAATTCTGCTAAAAAATGTCTCCAAGGTTTTTGACGGTAAAAAGATACTTAATAACATAAATATACATGTAAAAGAAGGAGAAATGGTTTCGTTATTAGGTCCTTCAGGTTGTGGTAAGACTACAACTCTTAAGATAATTTCAGGGCTTATAAAACCTGATGAAGGAGATGTAGTGTTTAACGGTAACTCTGTTATGAATGTTCCAGTTGAAAAAAGGGGAGCAGTTATAGTTTTTCAAGATTATCTACTTTTTCCTCATATGACTGTAGAAGAAAATATAGGGTTCGGCTTGAGAATGGCAAAAGTGAAAAAATCTAAAAGGATAGAAAAAGTTAAAGAGATGATTGATTTAGTTAAATTAACAGGACATGAAAAAAAATATCCTAAAGAGCTTTCAGGAGGGCAAAGACAGAGAGTAGCAATTGCAAGGGCATTAGCAATAGAACCAAAAGTTTTGTTACTTGATGAACCATTTTCTAATTTAGATACTAGATTAAAAGAGACCATGAGAGATTTTATTTGTGATATACAAAGGAAACTTAATATAACTACTATTTTAGTTACCCATGATAAAGAAGAAGCTCTTATGACTTCGGATAAGATAGTAGTAATGATGGATGGAGAAATTAAACAAATAGGTACTCCAAGAGAGCTTTATCAAACTCCTTCTACTATTGATGTTGCCAATTTTTTGGGAGAGAAAAACTATATACTAGGTGAAATTAAAGAAGGGAAATTTGTAAGTGATTTCGGAACTTATGAAATAGATTATAGAGACAGTAAAAGAGTAATAGTGATGATTAGATCTGAAGAGATTAGATTATTACCTAAAGAAATCGGCACGGGAATTCCAGGTATAATAACTGCAAAAAGGTATGCAGGGTATAGAGTATATTATAATGTTACTGCAAGCGGATATCTTTTTAAGTGTTTAAGCAAACCAGAAATTAATTTTGAAGTAGGTGACGAGGTGTTCCTTAATATAGATTATAAAAAGGCAGTATTTTTTGATGAACGGACTAAAAAGCGTATAAGTTGGTGATTTTATGATATCTATAATAATACCTGTACTTAATGAGGAAAAAGGCATAGAGCCTTTACTTAAACAGATTAATAAACTAAAAGGAGATAAAGAGGTTATTGTTGTAGATGGTGGCAGTGTAGATAATACGGTTAATATCGCAAAAAAATATGCCAAAGTTATAATGAGTGAAAAGGGCAGAGCTAAGCAGATGAACAAAGGAGCCAAAAACGCAAAGGGAAATATTCTATGGTTTGTTCATTCAGATTCGTATGTACACGAAGAAGCTTTAAAGAAAATAGAGGAAGCTATTCAAGCTGGTTATATTGGAGGTGGGCTTTCTCTATATTTCTATGACTTAGATACACGTTTCATGAAATTTGTAGCTATAACATCTAATTGGAGAGCAAAATATTTTGGCCTGTTTTTTGGAGACCAAGGAATATTTGTTAAAAAAAGCATTTTTGATGAATTAGGAGGATATCCTGAGATTGAGTTAATGGAAGATTGGGAATTGTCAAGGAAACTTATAAAAAAAGGTAAAATGACTATGATAAAAGTACCAATAGGCACGTCGGCCAGAAGGTTCATAAAAGGAGGCCAATTTAGGACACTACTTCTGATGCATAAAATCAAATTGTTATATTTATTAGGGGTGTCTACAGATAAGTTAAGTAAGATTTATAGGGGAGGCTAACTATGGATGCATTAATATTGATGACACGAATACCAATACCAGGTAAAACTAAAACTAGGCTAATTGGCACATTGACTAAGGAAGAATGTGCTGAAATACACAAAGCCTTCCTACTGGATATTTTCAAATCATTCAGTTTTATTAAAGATGAAATAGATATATATTTAACTTTTACTCCAGAAGATTCTCTTTATCTAATAGAGAACATATTACCAGATTATATTGAGTGTTTTCCTCAAACTGGAGATAACTTAGGTGAGAGGATGTCAAATGCAATAGAATATCTTTTTGAAAAAGGGTATACAAAGGTAGGATTAATGGGGTCAGATATACCTGATATTCAGCCTTTTGAAATAAGAAAAGCATTTGAAGTACTTGAAAACAATGATGTTGTAATAGGTCCTACATTTGATGGAGGATATTTTTTCATTGGATTAAAAGAAATGAACAGGCAATTGTTTGTAAATGACATAAAATGGGGTAATAAGTCGGTTTTAGAGGGTACAATTGATATTATCAATGGAATGGGGCTGAAGATAGCATTAATAGAAAAACACAGAGACATAGATACAAAAGAAGATTTATTTGCTTTTTATGAAAATATGAGAAAAGGTATTTGGGAAGATAAAATAATTCCCCACAATACTATAAAGTTTATACAAAATTGTTGGAGTGATATGGGAAATGTTAAAGGTTACGCTAAAAGATAAAATCATAGATTATATTAAAAACAATAAAGAATTACAATATCTCGGTTTTGAAAATGACTTTCGGGTAAAGTTCCTAGCTCAAGGAGAGTATAACATAAACTTTACCATATATTGTGGTGAAAAAAAATATGTGTTTAGAGTAAATACAGGTAGTCAAATAGATGTTAAAAGCCAAATTAGATATGAATTTGAAGCTTTAAAGAGACTTGAGATAAGTGGAGTTACCCCAAAAGTATTTTTTGTAGACGATACAAAAAAATATTTTAATTATGGTATATTGATTATGGAATTTTTAGATGGAAGACCTTTAGAGTATGATAAAGATTTAGATAAGGCAGCTTACATTTTTTCTAAGATACATTCTTTAGATTTGAATAAGATAGATATAAGTAATTTTATTGTTGAGGAAAAAATTTTTACAGACAGAGTGAATGAAGGAAAAAAATTACTCAAGGACTTCTTGGTTGAACCTAAGGTGAACAAAGATATTAAGAAATTTTTTTATAGGTTTTTAGAGTGGGCAGAAGAGAACAAGTGGAAGGAAAAATATTTTACAGACTATAAATGGCATGTAATAAACAATACAGAAGTGAATTCGCATAACTTTATAATTGGTGACAAAAAGAGTTATCTTATTGACTGGGAGAAACCTGTTTTGAGTGACCCTTGTCAAGATTTAACACAGTTTTTAGCTCCAACTACTACACTTTGGAAGGCTGACTATATTTTAAGTGTTGAAGAAAAGGAACAATTTTTTAAAGAATATACAAAAGGTCTTGGAGGTATAGATAATCAAATTAGAGATAGGGTAAGATTATATATGCCATATCTTTATCTAAGAGCATTGTCATGGTGTGCTTTTGCATACCTTGAGTATCAAAAACCAGACAAAGATATTAAAAATATGGATACATTCAAAAAGATTAGAGCGTATTTAGATATTGATTTTATGAGAACACTTTTAAAGGAATATATTGGTGATATCTAACAAAGCGGCTAATGCCGCTTTGTTAACAGAAACCGCGTTTTGAAGAGCGTATAAAATCTATAAAATTTAATTCATAAGGATTTAATTCGAGGTCTTTTCTGTAAGCTACGTAGAAGTCCGATAAAATTTCCATATTTTCTATTTCTATAACTTTCAATAAACCATCTTTTAGTTCTCTTTTAATTGATAACTCAGGAATAAAAGATATACCTTTTCCAGATAAAACAGAGGTTTTAATAGCTTCCATTGAGTTGAGTTCATATATGATATTTAAATCATCTATCTCAATGTCTTGACATTTTAAAGCTTTTTTTATAGTTTCTCTAGTACCAGAACCTTCTTCGCGGAAAATAAGAGGAAGTTTAACTAGTTCGTCTAAAGTGATTTTTTTCTTGATAACTGGTAACGATGTAACTAAAAGTAATTTATCAGAAGTGATTTTAAGAATTTTTAAATCTTTATTTTTAACATTTCCGTGTATGATACCTATGTTTGTATTTCTACTAATAAGATTTTCTATGACTTTTTTTGTATTGGTAATTTCTAGATTTATTTCTACGTCTTTATTATCTTGCTTATATACATATATGCTACATGGTAATGCGTATTCTCCTACTGCTTTACAAGAGCCTATTAGTAAGTGTTTTTTATGGGTTTTTAGATTTTCAAGATCTCTTTCTATATTCTCTTGAAGAGAAAGAATAGTATTTGCATAATCAAAAACTATCTTTCCAGCTTCAGTTAATTTAACACCTTTATTACTTCTGTTAAGCAAACTAACTTGTAATTCTTTTTCTAAAGATTGTATTTGCATACTTAATCCTGGTTGAGTTAGATGGAGTATTTTGGCAGCCTTTGAAATGCTATTAACTCTTACAGTTACATAGAAGGCCTTAAGATACTGTAAATTCATGATATCACCTATTCTTTGAATTTCTAGTAATACTAATTTCTGTTATGTGTTTTAAAAAAATAAACCCAATCAATTTAAAGATTGGCATTTAATTCTAGCTTGTATTATTAATATTATATCATATAATAAATTATGCAGCACATTACATTTTGAATCTTATACTTGTATGTGATATTATGGTAAAATAATTTCTATTGACAAAAAGTGTATATGCAATAAATTATTGTTATACATCATAAACAATGCTTATTATTTGTTAATAAAATTTTATATTATAATTTAATTGTAGACATTTTAACAAATTAAATAGAAGTTAATAAACTTTTATCGAATGAAAAGGGGGTCAATGATGAATAAGGTTACTTATCCAAAAGAAGTATTGGAAAAAATGAAGGAAATCGTAGATACTTGTATGGGTGATGCTCCACCTTATTGTGAAGCTACTTGTCCGATGCATACTGATGTAAAAGGCTATGTAAATTTGATAGCTGAGGGGAAATACAAAGAGGCGATTGAACTAATAAGAGAAAAACTATTCTTACCTGCAACTTTGGGAAGAATTTGTGCTCACCCATGTGAGGAGAAGTGTAAAAGAGGAGAATTTAAACAACCTATGTCAATTGCAGCATTAAAGAGATTTGTTGCAGATAACTATGATAATGAGAAAGATTGGAATCTAAGTATTGAAACTGAGAAGGATAAAAGAGTTGCAATTATTGGTGCAGGACCTGCTGGAGCTCAGGCAGCATTAGACTTAAGAAGAAAAGGCTATAATGTAACAGTATTTGAGAAGCTACCTGTTTTAGGTGGAATGATGAGAGTTGGAATTCCTGAATACAGGTTGCCAAGAAATATTATAGATTTTGAGTATAGCTTACTAAAAAAGATTGGTGTTGAGTTCAAACTAGGAGTAGAAATTGGAAAAGATATATCATTTGAAGCACTAAAGAAAGATTTTGATGTAGTGTTAATAGCAGTAGGAGCTCATAAAGGAGTAGTTATTCCAGTACCTGGTCGTGAGCTTAATGGAGTTTTAAATGCTGTTGAATTTTTAAGAGAAGTGAGTTTAACTAAAAAGGCTAATATAGGTAAGAAAATAGCTGTTATAGGTGGCGGAAATGTTGCGATAGATGTTGCTAGAAGTGCAAGAAGAGTAGGAGCAGAAGAAGTACATCTTGTATGTCTAGAGTCAAGAGAGACAATGCCTGCTCATACTTGGGAAATTGAAGAAGCAGAAGAAGAAGGTATAATTATACATGATAGCTTTGGTCCTGAAAAGATAATAGGAAAAGATGGTGAAGTAGTAGGGTTTGAAATAAAAGAATGTATATCAATTTTTGATAAAGAAGGGAAGTTTAATCCTCAATTCAATGAAAGTAATAAGCAAATTCTAGAAGTTGACAACGTTATTTTTGCTGTAGGACAAGCAGTAGATAATTCTTTTGTTTCAGATGGGATGCTAGAAACACAAAGAGGTGGCAGATTTAAGGTTGACCCTATAACTTTACAGACAAAATTAGAAAATGTATTTGTTGCAGGAGATGCATCTGGAAGATCTACAATTGTAATTGAAGCTATGGCAGAGGGAAGAAAGGCTGCAATTTCAATTGATAGATATCTTCAAGGCAAAGATTTGTATTCTGATAGGGAATTTGAAGGAAGTTATGAGACTTGGTTAGAAACTGAAATAAAAGATGATACTCCTAACTTACCAAGAGTTGAAACTACAAAGGTTGAACCAAGTAAGAGAATATTGAGTTTTGAAGAAGTAGACTTAGGTTTTAATGAAGAGCAGGCAAAAGAAGAAGCTTCTAGGTGCTTAAAATGTGAATGTAGATTATGCGTAAAAGAGTGTGAGATGTTAAAGGATTTTTGTAATTGTCCTAAGGACTTATTTGAAGAGATATTAGAAACAGGAGAAATTGATCCTAAAATACCATATTCATGTAATATGTGTAGTCAGTGTACTTTAGTATGTCCAAAAGACTTCAAGATTAAAGATAGATTTATGGATATTAGAAAGCAGATGATTAAAGCTAACAATGGTAAGTCTCCAATGAAAGGGCATAATGCAATTGAGGTGCATCAAGCTTTAGGATTTTCAAAATTATTTAATATAGCAATAAAAGATGGTAAAGCTAAGAAAACTAAACGTGTATTTATACCAGGATGTAGTTTGCCATCGTATAATCCTTACGCTGTAGGTAAGACTTTAGAGTATTTACAGGAAAAGCTACCAGGTACAGGTGCAATATTAAAATGTTGTGGTAAACCAACTAAAGCTTTAGGACAGATTGATAAGTTTAAAGAAAGATATGCAGGTTTACAAGCAGAAATAGACAGATTAGGGGCTGAAGAAATAATAGTAGCCTGTCAATCATGTTTCTTAACAATTTCAGAGTACAGTCCAAACCAAAAAGTAAGGTCATTATGGACAGTTTTACCTGAAATAGGATTACCTGAAAATGTTAGGGGTATAGGTAAGAATAGTGATATAACATTTGCAATACACGATTCATGTTCAACTAGAGATAGGTCAGATATACATGATGGAATTAGATGGATAATAAACGAATTAGGATATAAAATTGAAGAATTATCTTATTCAAGAGAGAATACTAGATGCTGTGGTTTTGGAGGAATGGTAGTGCCTGCTAATCCAGAACTGGCATTAAGAGTTATGAAAAGAAGGACAGCCGAGGCGAAATCTGATTACATGGTTACTTATTGTGCAGCTTGTAGGGAGTCTATGGTTAGAGGTGGAAAAAATGCACTTCATATCTTAGACTTGATATTTGGAGGTCCATGGACTTCAAAATCTAAGTTCCCTGGAGTTCCAAGCAGTCCTATTACAAGCTGGGCAAATAGATATAAATCTAAGAGAGAAATTAAAAAGAGAAAATAATTAGAAAGGGGTAATGAAATGAGTAAAGCAAAAGTTATAAGCATAGCGTTAATTGTAATTGTAGTTGGAGTATTAGTTTGGTACTTTGGTTTCCAAGGACCAAATGTAAAAACTAGTGACGAATTAATTAAACAAGAAGGTAAGTATGCTGAATATGCAAATCCGGAAGTTATAGTAAGTGCACTTAAGGCTAAGGAAATAATTGATAATAACAAAAATGTTGTTGTTATCGATATTAGAAAATCACCAGAATACTTATTAGGTCACATACCTGGTGCTGTTAATATATGGAGACCAGACTATGAGAGCGAAAATTATCCATTTGGTGGAATGAGAGCAGAAAAGGAGAAAGTAGAGAAATTATTAGGTAGCTTAGGAATCGATAATGATACATTTATATTGTTGTATGATGGAAAAGGAGATTATGATGCAGCTAGGCTATGGTGGATACTTGATATGTATGGTCATGAGAAAATGGCATTAATAGATGGTGGTATTGATGGATGGAAAGCTGCAGGACTTGAATTAACAACTGCTAAGCCAGAGATTACTCCAAAAGAATATAAATTTAAAGGTAAAGTAGATGAGAGTAAGCTAGCTACATTAGAAGATGTTAAAGCTGCAATGAATGATCCAAATGTGATAATATTAGATACTCGTTCAATAAAAGAATTTACAGGTGAAACTTTAAAGAAAGGTGCTTATAGAAAAGGAAGAATACCTACAAGTGTTTGGATTGAATATAAAGAGGCTATTAATGTTGGAGAAGGTGAAGACAAAACTTTCAAAACTGTAGAAGAATTAAAGAAAATCTATGAGTCAAAAGGAATTACTCCTGATAAGACTATAATAGCATACTGCCAATCAGCAGTAAGATCAGCTCATACTACTTTTGTTTTAACTCAATTACTTGGATATGAAAATGTTAAGAACTATGATGGTTCATGGATTGAATGGAGTTATAATAAAGATTTACCAATCGAAACTGGAGAGCCTAAATAATGTATAGGGAGCAATGCTCCCTATACATTTAAAAATGGAGGTGTAGTTATGGATAGTAAAAAAGAAGTAAAGCAAGATAAAAAGAAAAGTTATGTGAAACTTGCTATTACTCTTGGACTTATAGTGGTTGTTATTGGTCTTATGAAATATTTTGGACTATTTGAATATATTAGTCTTGAAAATATGCAAAATCTAAAAGCATGGATTAATAGTTATGGAGTCATTGGACCTATAATTTATATAATTCTATACATTGTAGCATGTTTATTCTTTCTTCCAGGATTACCTATAGCTGTATTAGCAGGTTTAGCTTTTGGACCTGTAATGGGAGCTGTATATGCTTCTATAGGATCTACTTTAGGTGCTTCAGCCGCATTTTTAGTAGCTAGATATGCAGCTAGGGATATGGTAGAAAGTTGGGTTGAAGGAAATGAACAATTTAAGAAGATAGACGAAGGTGTTGAAAAACAAGGATGGAGAATGTTAATGATAACTAGATTAGTTCCTGTATTTCCTTTTAACCTTCAAAACTATGCTTATGGTCTTACTAAAATTAAATTTGGCACTTATGTTTTAGTTTCATGGATATGTATGATACCAGGAGCTATAGCTTTTACCTTCATGGGAGGCTCAATTGTAAGTGGAGAAGGTAATATAGGTAAGACTTTAATGTATCTTGGAATTGGAGCAATTTTCTTTGTAATACTAACATTGATACCTGGATGGTTAAAGAAGAGAAAAGGATTGGAAATATAAAAGTTAGACCTACACCAAAATTAAAGGTGTAGGTCTTCCTATTATTCGCAAATAATATCTTCAAATCTAACTTTTCCTAATGGATTGAGTTGTACATTTTTTATATGTGTTTTATGAACATAAGCTGTTTGTGGATGATATAAGAATAGCCATGGTACATCTTCTATAATTTTATCCTGAATTGTCTTGTATAAATCAATTCTTTTTTCAGGATTTATAATTTCCCTAGCTTCTTTCATCAATTTTGTTACATATTCATTATTATATCCAGTAAAGTTAGTATAAGCTTTAGGATTAAATAAAGGCTCTAGATAGTTGTCAGGGTCCCCAGTATCAGCAATCCATCCCATAATGAATAAATGGCATTTATTCATGTTTTCGGCTTTTAAATATTCTCTAGAAGGAACTTTGATGATTTTACAGTTAATTCCTACATTATTCAAGTCTTCTACAATAAGTTCGATTATTTTATTGTTGGAATTATTGCTGTCACCTTCGTATCCTAGTATTATCAACTTTTCATTATTATAATTACTTTCTCTTAATAATCTTCTGGATAAGTTAGGGTTAAACTCAAAGCCTGTAAGATGACTATTGTCTAGAATTGCTGGAGGGAATACTCCTTTAGATTTAGAAGCAAGTCCATTAACAACTTCGTTAATTATTCTTTCTTTGTTTACTGCATGATTAATGGCTTTTCTTATACCTTTATCTTTGGCAAAAATTGAATTAGATTTTAAGTTAAATCCTGCAAAAAATGTTGTCATTACATCTTTTACTTTAATTTCACTACTAAATCCTTTTTCGTATAATTCTTTGACACCAGAGTTATTGAGCATTAAGAAGTCATATTTATTGTTTATATAACCTTCAACAGGATTGTTATCATTATGATAAACCTCTATTTTATCTATATATGGTTGTCCACCAAAATATCCTTCAAAAGCTTTTAATGTGTATTTTTCATCATCCATTTCTTCGATTATATATGGTCCACAGCCTATAAATTTATTATTAAGTGCTGAAATTTTTTCTATAATTGCACAACAAGGCTGAGCTAAGTTAAGTAGAAAACCACTATAAGGCTTTGTTAAGGTTATAGATAATCTGTATCTATCTATGACTTTTATACCTCTAACATGATTAGCTTCACTATTGTGAAATTCTTCAGCACCATCAATAGAATATAAAAGCCATGCATTAGGAGATTTAAGTTTTGGACTTAATATTCTTTCAAGAGAAAATTTAACATCTTCAGATGTAACTTCTTGGTTATTATGGAACTTGGCACCCTTTCTAAGATTAAAAGTCCAAGTAAGATTATCTTCACTTACAAACCAGCTTTTAGCTATGCTAGGCAATACATCAGTTGTAGCGCTTGAAGCTAGTAAACCAGTATGTACATTACCTAAAATTTTCAAACTATCTTGATCAAATGGAATAGCAGGATCTAATGTATCTAAACTTTTTCCCATAACTGTCCTTAGTTTAGTTTCTTTTCTATCTGCTAATTTGATATTGTTAAGGACTTCATTAGTTATGTTATTAAGGTTTTCTGATGTTTTAGACAAAATTTCAATTGAAGTTTTTGTATGCTGTGCATTCATCAAGGCAACTTCAATCATTGATATAATCTTTTCAGATATGTCATTCATTTCTTTAGCTGAAAATACAACTTCTTCTAAGTTACTAGTTTGCTGTGAAATTGCAGATGTTATTTCATTAGTTACTTCAGTAGTTGTATTTATTGATTCAATTATTTTATTAAAAACAGTTATTGTATTATTTGCAATGTCTACACCTTTATCAACCTTTAACCCACTTTCGTTCATAGCATTTATAGTTTCTTGTATACTGTCTTTAATTTTTATTATTACTGAAGATATTTGCTCAGCAGATTCCTCGCTTTTTTGTGCTAGTTTTCTTACTTCTTCTGCTACTACAGCGAAACCACGACCATGTTCTCCTGCTCTTGCAGCTTCTATTGCTGCATTTAAAGCTAATAGGTTGGTTTGATTAGCAATATCTTTGATTATCTTAAGCATATTATCAATTTGAGAAGTTTGCTTATTTAAATTTGCAACAATATTTTTAGTATTATCAACAGATATTTTTATTTCATTCATTGCTTGAATAGAATTATTTACAGCTTGGTTACCTTCTTTAGCAACCTCTTTTGTATCTTCTGCTATCTGAAGAGAACTAATAGTACTAGCTTGAACTTCTTCAGTTAATGCAGAATAGCTTTCAATTTCGTTTACAACTTTTTCGATAGCTTGCATTTGTATTTCAACATTTCTAGAAATATTGTTTATTATTTCGATTAAATTTTCTGTTGCAAATCCAGTTTCGTCTATTCTGTTCGAAATCTTATCGATTGTACATTTTTGATTATGTATTAGTAGGCTTGTGTAATCTGTATTTGTTTCTTTTTCCTTATCATTAGTTGGAATAACTTTGTTTTCAATGTTTGAACTTAAAGATTTTGGCTTTTTTCTCAGCAGGTTCTTAAACATTCCCGATACCTCACTTTTAGTTATTTTAGTTAATAAATAGACAAGCTATCACTATAATTTTATAATAATGATTTTGATTTTTCAAACAATATTGACGCAGTACAATTGTTGTGACATAATAGAATTGTACTGGTAATGTTATTATATAACGATACAATAGCATTACAATCTTAAAACAACAACCGATACAATATTGATTAATTTTTAAAATTAATAAAGCATAGGGGGAGATAGTATGAATAAAAGATATGAACTAAATAAAAATCTTGCACAAATGCTTAAAGGTGGAGTGATTATGGATGTTACAAATCCAGAAGAGGCCAGAATAGCTGAAAAAGCCGGGGCTGTAGCAGTTATGGCTTTGGAGAGAGTACCTGCTGATATTAGAAAGCAGGGTGGAGTGGCAAGAATGTCTGATCCTAAAATGATAAAAGAAATAAAAAAAGCAGTATCAATACCAGTTATGGCAAAGGTAAGGATTGGTCATTTTGTAGAAGCTCAAATTCTAGAAGCGATAGGAATAGACTTTATTGATGAAAGTGAAGTTTTAACCCCAGCAGATGAGATGTATCATATTAATAAAAAACAGTTTAAAGTTCCTTTTGTATGTGGCGCTAGAAATTTAGGAGAGGCATTACGAAGAATTGCTGAAGGAGCATCTATGATAAGAACGAAAGGAGAAGCAGGAACTGGTAATGTTGTAGAAGCTGTAAGGCATATGAGGCAGATGTTATCAGAAATAAGGAAATTGAAACTTATGCCTAAGGAAGAACTTATGACTGCTGCTAAAGAAATGGGGGCACCTTATCATTTGGTTGAATATGTAGCTGAACATGGAAGACTACCTGTTGTAAACTTTGCAGCTGGTGGAATTGCAACTCCTGCAGACGCAGCTCTTATGATGCAGTTAGGATGTGATGGAGTATTTGTAGGTTCTGGGATTTTTAAATCTTCTAATCCGGAAAAGAGAGCAAAAGCGATAGTGAAAGCAACCACATATTATAATGACCCTGAAATTCTTGCTGAAGTTTCTGAGGATTTAGGAGAACCTATGTATGGATTAGAAATTAGTAAATTGACTACAGAATTTGCTGAAAGAGGATGGTAATAATGATTAAAGTCGGTGTACTTGATTTTCAAGGTTCTGTAGTTGAACATATAGAAATGCTTAAGAAAATTGAAGGGATTAAGCCAATTAGGGTTAAATATGCTAAACAGATAAATGAAATAGATGGTCTGATTCTTCCAGGAGGGGAAAGCACGACTATAGGGAAACTTATGAAGGATTTTGATATATTTTTACCTTTAAAGGAAAGGATAACAAAAGGAATGCCTGTATGGGGAACGTGTGCAGGAATGATATTATTGGCGAAAAAAATTGTAGGGCAGGATTATGCACATTTAGAAGTAATGGATATTGAAGTGAAAAGAAATGCTTATGGTAGTCAGATAGATAGTTTTATGATAGAAAAAACAATACCGCAAGTTTCATCAAAACCAATATCATTAGTGTTTATCAGAGCACCTTACATTGAGAAGGTTGGATATGGAGTTAAAATTTTATCAGAACATGAAGGGAAAATTATTGCAGCAAGGGAAAAGAATATGTTGGCAACTTCATTCCATCCTGAACTTACGGGAGATGAATCATTTCACAGATATTTTGTTGATATGATTATAAAAAGATTATAATTTTGTTTTATTACCCCTGCTTTTATAAGTAGGGGTTTTATTTTTTAAAAATTCAAATTTAATAATATCAATATTGAAGCTTCAACAAGAAAGTACTTTCCTATATAATATAGTTTGAAGAAAAGAATGAAATCGAGAGGAGATAAATACATGATTTCTTTAGATACTTTAAATGATAGACAAAAAGAAGCAGTATTGACAACTGAAGGACCTTTGTTAGTATTAGCTGGTGCAGGTTCGGGAAAAACGAGAGTTTTAACTCATAGAATAGCATATCTAATAGAAGAAAAAGGGGTAAATCCAGAGAATATCTTGGCAATAACTTTTACTAATAAAGCTGCTAATGAGATGAAGGAAAGAATAGAAGGACTTATTGGTGGAAAAGCTGAAAGTATGTGGATTGGAACATTCCATTCAATATGTGTAAGAATTTTAAGAAGAAATATTGATAGAATAGGGTATAGTAGAAATTTTGTAATATTTGATACAACTGATCAAAAGACACTTATTAAGGATTGTATAAAAGAACTTAATTTAAATGAAAAGTTATATGACCCAAAAGCTATGTTAAATTTTATAAGCTCTCAAAAAGATAAGCTTATAGATGCTGATACATATATGAGAGATAATTATGGGGACTTTAGAGAAAGAAACAAGGCAGAAATATATAGTTTGTATCAAAAGAAATTAAAAGAAAATAATGCATTAGATTTTGATGACTTAATATTTAAGACTATAGATTTACTTAGAAAAAATCCAGATGTTTTAAATGATTATCAAGAAAGATTTAAATATATTTTAGTAGATGAGTACCAAGATACCAATAAAGCACAGTATGAATTAATTAGATTATTGTCTAGAAAATATATGAATATCTGTGTTGTTGGCGATGATGACCAGTCAATTTATGGATGGAGAGGGGCAGATATTAGAAATATACTTGAATTTGAAAAGGATTTTCCAAATACAAAGGTTATAAAGCTTGAGCAAAATTATCGTTCTACTAAAACTATATTAGAAGCAGCCAATCATGTAATAAAGAACAATTATGGAAGGAAATCAAAAAAATTATGGACTGAAAATGATGGAGGCACTCTAATAAAACTTTATAGTGGTTACAATGAACATGATGAAGCTGACTTTATAGCGAGCAAAATAAATGAAAATATTAAAAATGAAGGTTTAAAGTTTTCAGATTTTGCTGTTTTATATAGAACAAATGCTCAATCACGTGTTATAGAAGAAGCATTAATAAAATCTAATATCCCTTATAAAATAGTTGGGGGACTTAAGTTCTATGATAGAAAAGAAATAAAAGATATTATAGCATATTTAAGGCTTATACAAAATCCAGTTGACAATGTCAGCTTAAAGAGGATAATCAATGTACCTAAAAGGGGAATTGGTAGTAAGACTATTGAAAAGATTGAAGCATATTGTCAAAAGACAGGGGAAAGCTTATATAGCGCCATATTAGATGTAGAGGATATCCCAGGATTATCACAGAGAGCTATTGCTAATATAAATAAGTTTACTACTCTAATAAACAAGTTTATAGCTATGAAGGAAATTTTAGGAGTAAGAGAGCTTATAGAAAATGTTATAGATTCAATAGGATATATAGATGAACTAAAAAAGGAAAATACAGTTGAAGCAGAGAGTAGAATAGAGAATATAAAAGAATTTATTTCTGTAGCCATAGATTTTGAACAAAAAAGTGAAGAAAATACTTTAGAAGAATTTTTAGCAAGTATTTCGCTGCTTTCAGATATTGACAATGTAGAAGATGAAGGAAATACTGTTTTACTTATGACACTGCACAGTGCTAAGGGTTTGGAGTTTCCAGTAGTTTTTTTAGCTGGAATGGAGGAAGGAATTTTTCCACTTTCAAGAGCACTTAACAGTGATGAAGAACTAGAAGAAGAAAGAAGACTATGCTATGTTGGCATTACCAGAGCAATGAAGATTTTATATATAACTTATGCTGATGTAAGGACTTTATATGGACATACTATGTATAATACTGTATCAAGATTTATAAAAGAGATACCAGAATGGTTGGTGGAGAATTTAAATGAAAAAACAGTAAAGGTACTAGGTAAGATAAAAAAAGACGCCAACAAGCTTTTCACAGGAGTAGTAGAGAAAAGTACTGGCAAATCGAACTTATCTTCAAATGATATAAAGCCTGGAGCAAAAGTGAAGCATAAGATGTGGGGGATAGGTACAGTTGTACAAGTTAAAGATAAGGATGGAGATAAGGAAATAGCAGTTGCATTTGCAAGTAAGGGTGTTAAGAAACTTATGCTTAGCTTTGCACCAATAGAAGTGGTAGATTAGGTACTGGATATTGGGTACTAGGTACTGGATACTGGGTACTAGGTACGGGGTACTTGGTACTGGGTACTAGGTATTAGGTACTAGTTAGAGGACAGGGGACAGAGAACAGGGTACAGGGGATCTGTTTTCTGGCAACTGTAAAAACTGAAAGAAGGTGAGATGATGGATAAAAGAGAGCGTATTAAAGAGCTTGTTGATATAATAAATGACTTAAATTACCATTATTATGTTCTAGACAATCCTAAGGTCAGTGATAAAGAATATGATAAACTTTATGACGAACTAGTAAAATTAGAAGAGGAAACTGGGATAATACTAAGTGACTCTCCAACACAGAGAGTTGGAGGAGAGCCACTTGAAAAATTTCAGAAGCATAAACACTTAGGCAAATTATGGAGTTTAGATAAATGTAAAACTGCTTTAGAATTAAGAAATTGGGATACAAGAGTAAGAAGATTAATAAATGAATATAATAGAGAAAATGAAGAAAAATTACCTAACCCTACTTATGTAGTTGAATATAAATTTGATGGACTTACAATTAATCTTACTTATAAAGATGGAAAATTAGTTCAAGGTGCAACTAGAGGTAATGGAGAGGTAGGAGAGGCAATACTTATGCAGATAAAAACTATAAAATCAATACCTCTAAGTATAAAATTTAAAGGTACTGTTGAAATACAAGGTGAAGGTTTGATGCCTTTATCAGTTTTAGATGAATATAATAAAACAGCTGATGAACCGTTAAAAAATGCAAGAAATGCAGCAGCAGGAGCTTTGAGAAATTTAGACCCTAAAGTTACTGCGAAAAGAAAATTAATAGCTTATTTTTATAATGTTGGTTATATAGAGGGTAGAAGTTTTAATACACATCTTGAAATGATAGATTTCTTAAAAGAGAACAGGTTACCAGTTAGTGAATATATAAAGACTTTTGATAGTATTGAAGAACTTATAGAAGAAATAGAAAAGATAAAAGAAATTAGGAATTCTCTCGATGTTTTAACAGATGGACTTGTAATAAAGATAAATGACATGAGAACAAGGGAGGTTTTAGGTTATACACAGAAGTTTCCACGTTGGGCTATAGCATATAAATTTGAAGCAGAAGAAATGACCACAAAACTGATTGATGTAGTATGGAATGTAGGAAGAACCGGAAAGGTTACTCCAACAGCAATACTTGAGCCTATTGAAATAGGGGGAGTAACTGTTAAAAGAGCTACATTAAATAATTGGGATGATATTCAAAGAAAGAAAGTTAAAATTGGCTGTAGAGTGTGGATAAGAAGGTCTAATGATGTAATACCAGAAATAATGGGAACAATTGAAGATAGCTGTGAAAATCCTAAGAAAATAGAGAAGCCAAAAGAATGTCCTGCTTGTGGTAGTGAACTTATTCAAGAAGGAGTGCATATTTTCTGTCCGAACTCTTTATCTTGTAAACCACAGTTAGTTTCTAGATTAGTTCATTATGCAAGTAGAGATGCGATGAATATAGAAGGTTTTAGTGAAAAAACAGCAGAGCAATTATACGAAGAATTAGGGCTTGAAGATATACCTAAGCTTTATGAGTTAAAATTCGAAGAGTTGATTAAATTAGATAGATTCGGAAAGAAAAAAGCAGAGAATCTGTTAAAGGCTATTGAAAAAAGTAAAAATTGCAGATTAGACTCCTTCATTTTTGCATTGGGTATACCTAATGTAGGAAAGAAAACTTCAACTGATTTGGCTAATACATTTAAATCTCTTGAAAGATTGATGAAGGCAACATATGAAGAGCTTATAGCAATACCTGATATTGGAGACAAAGTCGCAAATAGCATAATAGAGTTTTTTGCAGATGAAAAAATAATTTCTAACATAAATAAGCTTTTAGAAGAAGGTGTAAATCCAGTTTATGAAGAAGAGGAAATAGAAAATGATACTATATTTTCAGGTAAAACAGTTGTTGTAACTGGCACTATTGAAGGGATTAGCAGGAAAGAAGCAAAGGAAATAATAACTAAAATGGGTGGAAAAGTAGCTGGTAGTGTTAGTAAAAAGACTGATTATGTAGTTGTAGGAGAAAATCCAGGATCTAAATATGATAAAGCAAAAGAATTAGGTATAAAAATAATTACTGGTAGTGAATTTTTAGATATTATCGGCTTTAACGATTAGCGAATGACGAGCGACCAATGACGATTTTTAGGAGGATATTTTATGAGAATCTCTCAAAAAGAAATAGAACGCATAGCAAAATTAGCTAAGCTAGAAATTTATGAAAAAGATATAGAGAAATTTACTAATCAATTGACAGCAATTTTAGAATTAGTTGAAAAATTAAAAGAAATAGATACAGAAGGTATTGAGCCGACTTATAATATACATAATTCCAAAAACTTTTTTAGAGAAGATAAAGTAGAACCTTCTTTAGAAAGAGAGAAGGTTCTTTCTAATGCAGAAGAAGTGAGAAATGGGTACTTGGTGCTGGGTACTAGAACTAGAGAACAGGGGACAGGGGACAGGATTCAGAAATGAAAAATTTAAAATGTAAAATTCTAGGTACTAGACAGGCTTTAGGAATGAAAAATTAAAAATTGAAAATGGAAAATTAGTTGACAGTCAACTTACATTATTTATTATCTGTTTTCTGTTCTCTGTATACTGTCAACTGATTCAACTAGAGGTGAGATAAAAGTGGATTTAACAAATCTTACGGTTCATGAGTTGAGAGATTTGATAAGAAATAGAGAAGTGTCATCAGAAGAAATAGTGAAAAATTTTTTAAAAAGAATAGAACAAGTAGAAGATAAAGTAGGTAGCTTTATAACTTTAATTAAAGAAAAAGCTCTTGAAGAGGCTAGAAGAATAGATAAAAAAATAAAAGAAGATATCACTAGCTTAAGTGATATAGCTGGAATTCCTGTAGGGATTAAAGATAATATAGTAACAGAAGGAATTAAGACAACCTGCGGGTCTAGAATTTTAGAAAACTTTATACCACCATATGACGCGACTGTTATAAAAAAACTTAAGTCAAATGGCGCGATTATAGTAGGTAAGACTAATATGGATGAATTTGCAATGGGTTCTAGCACAGAAAATTCTGCTTTCAAGATTACTAAAAATCCTTGGGATTTAAACAGAGTACCAGGCGGCTCAAGTGGTGGCTCAGCGGCAGCTGTTTCAGCATCTTTGGTTCCATATGCTTTAGGCTCATCTACAGGAGGTTCAATAAGACAACCAGCAGCTTTTTGTGGGGTAGTTGGGTTAAAACCAACCTATGGGCTTGTATCTAGATATGGGTTAGTAGCATTTGCATCATCATTTGACCAAATAGGGCCTTTGGCTAAGAATGTAGAAGATTGTGCGATTGTGTTAAACAGTATAGTAGGGTTTGATAAAAAAGATTCTACATCTACTGATAATGGCAGTGTTGATTATATAAAAGCATTAATGAAAGATATTAGGGGACTAAAGATAGCCTTGCCTAAAGAATACTTCAATAATAGGATAGATAATAGAATTAAAGAAAAGGTATTAGATGCAGTTAAAATTCTTGAAAAGCTTGGTGCTAAAATAGATTATGTTTCACTGCCTTATTCAGAATATGCTTTAGCTACTTATTATATCTTAGCACCTTCTGAAGCTAGTTCAAATCTTGCTAAGTTTGATGGTATAAGATATGGAAGAAGAGCTAAGAGCTACAATTCAGTTGAAGAGTTAGTTATAAAGACAAGAACAGAAGGCTTTGGAGATGAGGTAAAGAGAAGGATAATGATAGGGACTTATTTCCTAAGCTCAAGTCATTATAGTGAATATTATAAAAAGGCTCAGAAAGTAAGGACATTAATTATAAGAGATTTTGAAAAGGTATTTAAAGAGTTTGATATTATTATATCACCTACGACTCCTACATTACCCTATAAAATTGGAGAAAAAAAAGAAAACCCTATATCTATGTATCTTTCAGATATATTAACAGTTTCAGCAAATATTGCAGGAATACCTGCTATAACAATTCCTTGTGGATATATTGATGACCTGCCAGTAGGAATGCAAATAATGGGTAAAGCTTTTGGAGAAGAAGATATATTAAGTGTAGCATATACTTACGAAAAGAATAGTAATTTTCAAAGAAGAGCTCCTAAGATAAAGGAAGGGATAAAAAATGGCATATAAAACAGTGATAGGGCTTGAAATACATGCTGAACTTTTGACAAAATCTAAAATATTTTGCAGTTGTTTAGCTAAATTTGAAAAAGAAGCAAATAAGCATTGTTGTCCAGTTTGTTTAGGTCTTCCAGGGGCTCTACCTGTACTTAATAAAAAAGTTGTAGAATATTGTATAAGGGCTGGGTTAGCATTAAATTGTGAAATATCAAATAAAAGCAGAATGGATAGAAAAAATTATTTTTATCCAGATTTAGTAAAAGGGTATCAGATTACGCAGTATACAAATCCTCTTTGCCAAAATGGCTATATAAAGATAGATATAAAAGATGTTGAGAAGAAAATAAGAATTAAAAGAATACATATAGAAGAGGATACAGGAAAATCTATTTATGATGAAAAAGGAAATATTCTTCTTGATTATAATAGAAGCGGAATTCCTTTAATAGAAATTGTAACTTATCCTGATATGAATTCGCCTGAGGAGGCTAGGATATTTTTAGAAAAATTAAAAGCTATACTTAGGTATATTGAGGTTTCTGATTGTAAGATGGAGGAAGGGTCCTTAAGATGTGATATTAACATAAATGTTATAGATGAAGAAACGGGAGTAAAGAGTACAATTACTGAGATTAAAAATTTAAATTCATTTAAAGCCGCTGTTAAAGCTATGGAATTTGAGGAAAAGAGGCATATTGAATTATTGAAACAGGGGAAAAATACGCTCAAGGAAACAAGAAGATGGGATGAAAACAGAAATGAAACTGTAGTAATGAGAGTAAAGGAAACAGTTGAAGATTACAGATATTTTCCCGAGTCTGATTTAGTAGATATTGAAGTAGATGAAAACTTAATAAAAAACATTAAAGAAAATTTACCTGAACTTCCTCATGCTAAAAAAGAAAGATTCATAATAGAATATAACTTACCAGAAAACGATGCAAAAATTTTGACTTCTTCAAAGAATTTAGCTGACTTCTTCGAAGAGACTGTTAAATTTGTAAACGCTCCAAAACAGGTTAGCAATTGGATAACGGGTGATATATTGAGAAGACTTAATATGGAAAATAAAGAAATTAAGAATATGAAAATTACTCCAAAAAATTTAGCAGACTTGATTGGGCTTATAAATGAGGGGAAGATTAGTAATAAGATTGGTAAGAAAGTTTTAAGAATTATGTTTGAACAAGGTAAGACTCCTGAAGTAATTGTAAGGGAGCAAGGTTTAATACAGATAAGCGATGAGTCTGAGCTTAAGAATATAGTTAAGAAAGTAGTTGAGGATAATCGACAATCTGTAGTAGATTACAAAAATGGAAAAGATAGAGCATTAGGGTTTCTAGTTGGTCAAGTTATGAAGGCTACAAGGGGTAAAGCAAATCCTCAGATGGTTAATAAATTGATATTAGAAATTATAGAAGAAATGTAATGAAAACAAACTCGCTTAAAAAAAGTGGGTTTGTTAATTTTTTGTAACATATAGAAAAAGTAATTGAAAAAACAGAATTTTGAATTATAATGGAAATAAAACGTCAGAAACTTTAGTATGATAAAGTAGTGAAGCTAGATACCAAACAATATAACTTCGCACCCAGTACCTAGCACCCAGTACCCAGTACCTAGCACCCAGTATTTAATACCCAATACCAAGTACCTAGAACCAAATATTACAATTTATTAATATTTTATTAAAACTTATTTAATTGCATAATAAAGCAGTATAAAGTATCATAAAATAGAAAAGTAAAAAATTTCAGACAATTTAAACAAGTCGCTCAATATGTAAAATTTTAAATTAATGAAATTTTAAACTATTTCACAATATATAAATATAAAAAGTAGCTATATATAAAATTTGCATAACTTGTTTTAAAGGGGGGAGTATAAAGTTTAGAGTTCTTTTTTCTATTTTAAGTATTTTACATTGCAAAAATTGATGGAGGTGTATTTATGTTTAAGTATACTCTAAAAAGGTTAGGAACTATGGTTCTAACATTATGGGTTGTAGTAACTATCACATTTTTCTTAATGCACGCTATTCCTGGAGATCCGTTCACTGACCAAAAAAGGATTCCAGCAGAGATTTTAGAAAATCTTAAAGCTAAATATGGATTAGACAAGCCGCTAGTTGTACAATATTTTACTTATCTAAAGAACTTATTAAGAGGCGATTTGGGTATGTCGCTAAAGTATAAGAATAGAACAGTTGCTAGTATGTTGAAGTCAGGATTCCCTGTTTCTGCTCAATTAGGTATAGCAGCAGGTTTGTTTGGAATCACCTTGGGTATATTCCTCGGAATTGTCGCGGCCCTCAACCATAAGGGATTCTTCGATTATTTCGTTATTTTATTAGCTATATTGGGAGTTTCAGTACCTAACTTCGTTTTCTCAGCATTATTCCAATATTGGTTCGGAGTTAAATTACAATGGTTCCCGGTTGCAAGATGGGGAACACCATATCATGTTATACTACCTGCTTGGGCATTAGGTATGAGAATGATTGCGTTCCAAGCTAGGATGATGAGAACAAGTATGCTTGACGTATTAAATCAAGACTATATTAAGACAGCTAAAGCAAAAGGATTATCAAAGTCTGTTGTTATTTGGAAACATGCTATAAGAAATGCTATATTACCAGTTGTTACAGTTTTAGGTCCAATCGTAGCTATGTTATTAACAGGTACATTCATTATAGAAAGAATATTCGGTATACCTGGATTAGGAAAATACTATATTCAAAGTATACAACAAAGAGACTATACATTGATTTTAGGTACAACAGTATTCTATTCAGCGGTATTGGTATTTATAATCTTCTTGGTTGATATCGCATATGGATTAATAGATCCAAGAATAAGATTAGACTAATAGAGAGGAGTTGGCAAAATGGCTCAAGTTCAACTGAACAAAGAAATGTTTAAAATAGTCGGAAAAGATATTGAGAAGTCACAAGAGTTAGTAAGACCAAGTTTAACCTATTGGCAAGATGCTTGGAGAAGACTTAAAGAGAACAAGCTAGCTATTGCTTCAATGATATTACTTGGATTATTAATAGTACTTTCTTTAGTAGGACCTTACATGCAACCTTATGATTTTGCTGAGCAAGATTTTACAAATATAAATAAGCCACCTTCAGCTGAACACTGGTTCGGAACTGATGCATTAGGTAGAGATATATTTGTAAGATCTTGGATGGGTGCGAGAGTATCCCTGTTCATTGGATTTATGACGGCTATATTGAACTTTACAATAGGTGTAATTTACGGAGGGGTTTCAGGTTATTTAGGTGGTAATGTAGATATAGTAATGATGCGTATTGTTGATATTATATTCTCAATTCCACAAATGCTATGGGTAATTCTTTTAATGGTTGTTATCGGTCAAGGACTTCATACTATAATCATAGCGTTTGCTATATCAGGTTGGGGTGGAATGGCCAGACTGGTTAGAGGTCAGGTACTTCAATTGAAAGAAATGGAATTCGTATTAGCAGCAAAAACTTTAGGTGCAGATGGTTGGAGAATTATAACTAGACACTTAATTCCAAACTCAATGGGACCAATTATTATATCAATAACATTTGCGGTTCCAGCAGCGATATTCTCAGAAGCGTTCTTAAGTTATATAGGTCTTGGACTTCCATTACCATTAGCAAGCTGGGGTACTCTAGCAGCAGATGGTAGTAAGGTGCTTTTAATACATCCATATCAGTTATTCTTCCCATCACTATTAATCAGTATAACAATGCTTGGTTTCAACTTGTTAGGTGATGGTTTAAGAGATGCACTAGATCCAAGACTTAGAAAGTAAAGGAGGCTAATAAAGTGGAAAATAGAGATAGATTATTGGAAGTAAAAGATTTACATGTTTCGTTTGATACTTATGCTGGAGAAGTTAAAGCTGTAAGAGGGGTAGACTTCCATGTAGATAAAGGAGAGACTCTAGCTATAGTTGGTGAGTCAGGATGTGGTAAATCAGTTACAGCTCAATCAATTATGAAACTTATACCAATGCCACCTGGAAGAATTAAAAAGGGTAGTGTTATATTTGATGGAAAAGATTTAGCTAAATTTACAGATAAACAAATGGAGTCAGTTCGTGGTCGTGAAATCAGTATGATTTTCCAAGATCCAATGACTTCACTTAACCCTACTATGAGAGTAGGAAAACAAATAATGGAAGGTCTAATTAAGCATCAAAGCATGAGTAAACAGGAAGCAAAAGAAAGAGCAATTGAGATGCTTAAATTAGTTGGTATACCTAATCCTGCTAAACGTGTTGAGCAATATCCACATGAATTTAGTGGTGGTATGAGACAAAGAGCTATGATAGCTATTGCATTAGCATGTAATCCTAAGCTGTTGATAGCTGATGAGCCTACAACTGCACTAGACGTTACAATTCAAGCACAGATATTAGACCTTATGAAGGAATTACAGAATAAGCTAGACACATCAATCATAATGATAACACACGACCTTGGTGTTGTTGCTAATATAGCTCATAGAATAGTTGTTATGTATGCTGGTAAAATTATAGAATCAGGTACTAGTGATGATATATTCTTTAATCCACAGCATCCTTATACTTGGGGATTATTACAATCAGTACCAAGATTAGACGCTGCCAACAAGGAAAGACTAGTGCCAATAGTAGGACAGCCACCAGATCTATTTAAGCCACCTGTAGGATGCCCATTTGCAGCTAGATGTGATTATGCTATGCCAGTATGTAAAGAATACTATCCAGAAAAGACTCAAATAAGTGAGAAACATCATGTACACTGCTGGCTACAGCATGAAATGGCACCAAAGGTAAAAAATCCTATTGTTGAAGGAAGGAGATAGATATGGCTGAAGAAAGAAAAACACTTATAGAAGTAAGAAACTTAAAAAAATACTTTAACGTAGGCAGGGGCTTAACATTAAAGGCTGTTGATGGTATTAGTTTTAAGATAAAAGAAGGTGAAACTTTAGGTCTTGTTGGAGAGTCAGGCTGTGGAAAATCAACAACAGGTAGAACAATCATAAGATTATATGATGCAACTGATGGAGATGTTATTTTTGAAGGAATGAATGTTCATAAGTTAAATAAAGAAGAATTAAAACATTTTACAAGAAAAGCTCAAATGATATTCCAAGACCCATATGCATCATTGAATCCAAGAATGACAGTTACTGATATTATCGGTGAAGGAATAGATATTCATGGATTATATACTGGGGAAGACAGACAAAAAAGAATATATGAATTATTAGAGTTAGTTGGATTAAACAGAGAGCATGCGAATAGATTCCCACATGAGTTTAGTGGTGGTCAGAGACAGCGTATAGGTATAGCTAGAGCTTTAGCTATAGAGCCTAAATTTATAGTTTGTGATGAGCCTATTTCAGCCCTAGATGTTTCTATTCAGGCTCAGGTTGTTAACTTATTAATGGAATTACAAGAGAAACTTGGCTTAACATATCTTTTCATAGCTCACGACTTGAGTATGGTTAAGCATATTTCTGATAGAATTGCAGTTATGTATTTAGGCTCAATTATGGAGTTAACAACTAGTAAAGAGTTATATGATAAACCTTTACATCCATATACTAAGGCTTTATTGTCAGCTGTGCCTATTCCAGACCCAGAAGTTGAAAGAAATAGAAAGAGAATTATTCTTGAAGGAGATGTACCAAGTCCAATTAATCCACCACCAGGATGTAAATTCCAGGCTAGATGTAAATTATGTAAAGACATATGTAAAGAACAGACTCCAGAATTAAGAGAAGTAAGTCCAGGACATTTTGTAGCATGCCATATGATTTAATAAGTTATATAATTTAATAAGTTGCCGGAGTCATTTGCTTCGGCATCTTATTCAATTTATAGACAAAATAAAGTGTAATGTATGTCTATGTACATGCATAAGTATATTAATAGTTAATGCTTGGAGAAAAAATATTAGCTTGACAATATGTTAAATTTTCTTTATACTTTAATTAAAATTGCTTAAACGATATTAAGAAAACGAAATAAAAAACTGATTTCACTTAGAGTTTTCGAAAATTTTAAACTAAACAAAAAATTTCAAAAAATATAAAGGACTTTTTAAGTTTGTATAGAATTTAATTATTTAGAATAAAATTTTAAATTTAAAAAAAATTCTCACTTAACGAGCTTAAGGGGGGTGAGTATTAACCTTAATAAGTTAGCAAAAAAATTATTATCCTTAATTAAAATTAAAGGGGGATTAGTTAATGAAAAGAAGTAAATGGCTTATATTAGCGCTAGTTTTTACTATGGTATTATCACTAGCATTAGCAGGATGTGGTAAGACTACTCCTGAACCAACACAAAAAGAAGATCAAACTAAGACTGAAGATCAAACTCAAACTGATACAGGAGAACCAAAATTAGCTAAAGAACAAGTATTAAGAATAAATCTTGGTACAGAACCACCTGATTTAGATCCACAAACTTCAACTGATACAGTTTCATTCGTATTATTAAATGCTACTTTAGAAGGTCTTGTAAGACTTAATCCAGATGGTAGCGTAGGTAAAGGTTTAGCTGAGAGCTGGACTGTAAGCGATGATGGTAAAACTTATACTTTCAAATTAAGAGATGCTAAATGGTCAGATGGAGACCCAATAACTGCTTATGATTTTGAATTTGCTTGGAAGAGAGCTATAGATCCAAAAACTGCTTCATCATATGCATATCAATTCTATGGAATTAAGAACGCATATGCATTCAATACAGGAGAAATAACTGATCCAAACGAAGTTGGAATCAAGGCTCTTGATGAAAAGACTTTACAAGTTGAATTAGAAAGACCAATGTCATATTTCTTAAGTTTAACTTCATTCATCACTTATCTACCAGCTAAAAAGGCTGCAATAGAGAAGTGGGGAGATGCTTACGCATCAGAAGCTGACAAGATGGTATTCAGTGGACCATTCATGATAACTGAATGGAACCATGAACAAAAAATAGTTCTTGAAAAGAACCCAACTTACTGGGATGCTGACAGTGTTAAACTTCAAAGAATCGAAGCTGACATGATTAACGATACAAATACTCCAATCAACCTATATGAAACTGGCGAATTAGATATGACTGGAGTACCTGCTGAATTCTTAGATAACTATAAAGATTCACCAGAATTCGGTAGAATGGCAGAAGCTGTTACATTCTACTTAGAGTTCAACTGCAAAGACAAATTCTTCAGCAATAAGAAAATAAGAAAAGCATTCTCACTAGCTATAAACAGAGATGCTTACGTAAATGGAGTTCTTGCTAACGGTTCAATTCCAGCTTATGGTTTCGTACCTGGTGGAATCCCAGGAAAAGCTGGTGGAGAATTCAGAAAGCAAAATGGAGATTTAATCTATGATGCTGGTACTAAAGGACAGGCAGCTATAGATGAAGCTAATAAGTTATTAGAAGAAGGATTAAAAGAAGTTGGAGCTACTAAGGAAGAGTTAGCTAAGAGTGTTAGCTATCTAACTGGAGATAGTGACTTAGCTAGAAAACTAGCTCAGGCATTACAACAAATGTGGAAAAACAACTTAGGTATTGAAGTACCTATCGAATCAGTATCATTCAAGATCCGTCTACAAAAAATGGATCAAGGCGACTACACTATAGTTGGTGCTGGTTGGGGTGCTGACTACAACGACCCAATGACTTTCATGGATATGTGGGTAACTGATGGTGGTAACAACGATGCATTCTGGAGCAACGCTAAGTACGATGAGCTAATCGAAAAGGCTGTTAACAGTACTGGCGACGAAAGAATGGAATATATGTTAGAAGCTGAAAAACTATTAATGGAAGAAATGCCTATATCACCAACTTACTTCAGAGCAAGAAACTTCTTACAAAAACCATATGTTAAAGGTATAGCAAGATTCCCAGTTGGTGTTTCTACTGAATACAAGTGGGCATACATCTTAGAGCACTAAGATATTAGGAATGGCGGCTTAGCCGCCATTCTTCTTTTTTTGTCTTAATTCATTTTTATTTTTAAAATAAGGACAGTTACTTTTAGAGCTTCCTGAATATGTTGTTACGTGAGTTAATGTACATATTCCATCAATTTGATATAAACAGTTATCTAAGCAATTAATAGTTATCCATATCACCCCCAAAATTTTTATCTAAGTATTATTTTCCCCTGATTTTTCATAGTTATTTAATTTAGCTAAGTTATGTGTTATATTAATAATTGGAAGTATAATATTTATCTATCTTCGAAAATAATATATAAGAGTAAAACAAAATTTTCGATTTAAATTTGTACAAGGAGATGGATAAATGATATTTGCAGACTATACAGATACGGGATTAGTTTATCACATTATACCCATTACAGATTTAAAAACAGTACTTAGTGAAGGAATTAAGTATGACGATAAAACAACTTATGTAACTAAATATTTAGAATTTCATAAGTTTATGGATGAATTTAGACCAGACAAATTGCCACAGTGGGTAGAAAGGAAAAAAGCTATTTTTGCAAGTTTAAATTTTGATAAAAATCACTGCTGGCATTCTCATACAGTCATATTAGGAATAAAAATAAATCAGGACAAATGTTGGATAGCAAATGAAAATTTAGCTAACTCAGTGTATGAGTCTTTTATACTTAAAGATATTCCAAATTTTAATTATGCAAAAATATTTTTAGAAAATAGAGGTAAAAAATTAATAAAAGATTATTGGAATACATCTTTAAGTTTTGTAGAAAATTTGAAAATAAGAAAGGATAAGACTGCTGGTTACGATGCTGAAGTATTGATATTTCACAACATTAGACCTGACGATATAGAAATTATTTCGATTATATCAGATCATAAAATTATGACTGCACAGGAATGGAATGAATACTTTAAAAGGGGCGGACAAAGTGATGAAAATTGGAAAGTTACCTAATGATTTATTGAAGAGCATTGTATTTTCAAATATAAAATACAAAAGAGATGAGGTTGTTACAAGGGCAGGTATTGGAGAAGATTGTGCTGTACTTAATTTAGGAGATGATTTATGTGTAGTATCAACAGATCCAATAACAGGAGCAAGTAAAAATTTAGGTAAGCTAGCAGTACATATTTCATGTAATGATGTGGCTTCAAATGGAGCAGAGCCAGTGGGCTTACTAATGACTATATTAGCTCCTAAAGGTACAGAAAAAGACGAGATAGAATTAATTATGAAAGAAGCAGGTTTAGTTGCAGAACAATTAAATGTAGAAATAATTGGTGGTCATACAGAGATTTCGAGTGCAGTTAATAAAATAGTTGTATCCACAACAGTAATAGGTAGACAAGCTAGAGAGTGTTTTGCAAATAAAGATTCTATCAAAATAGGTGATAAAATTTTATTAACAAAATATGCAGGATTAGAAGGTACAGCAATAATAGCATATGAATTAGAGAATAAATTAAAAGATAAATTAAGTCTTGAAACAATAGAAAAAGCTAAAGAATATATGGAAAAGATAAGTGTTGTAAAAGAAGGGCTTTTAGCAAGTAAAAAAGGAGCTTTATACATGCATGATGTAACTGAAGGTGGAGTACTTGGTGCAATATGGGAAATGGCAAATGCGATATCAAAAGGAGTAAAAGTATTTAAAGAAAATATACCTTTGACTAGTGAAACAAAGTCTATATGTAAGTTACTTAACATTGACCCTCTTAAGCTTATATCTAGTGGTAGTATGCTTATAATAGCACCTAAAGGAAAAGCAGATGAAATAATATCAGAGCTTATTAATAACAATATTAATGTAAGTTTAATTGGAGAAATTATAGAAAAGGGTATTTTAATAGAGGATGAAGGTTCTGTTAAAGAAATACTTCCACCTGAAAGTGATGAATTATATAAAGTTGTATAAAGCTACGCTGGTAGTTTGAGGTATGGTTATTTTTACAAACCATACCTTATTTTGCTTAATATTAAAATATTATTACAATATTGCAAGTTCCGTTGACATAAGATATTTGCAATGATATAAATAAAAATAAATGAGGAAGAAGTCGGATTTTGTCGGATTAAATTCATTGTATAATATATTTAGAAACGTATAATGTATTTAAAAACAAGGGGGACAAATGATGAAGAGATTAATTGCAACAATACTTATGATGATTATGTTTTTTCTATTAATTCCTGTATCTTATGCAAAACAAGGACCAGAATTAGTAGATGTAACAGTTGATGGAAAGGTTATTAAAGTGAAAAAGATAAATATCCTTATTAATGGCGAACCAATCCAATCTGATGTCCCACCTATTTTATATAATTCAAGAACATTAGTCCCAGTCAGATTTGTTGCCAACTACTTAAATGCTGATATTAGTTGGAATCAGGAAAAATATGAAGCTACTATAAAAACTCAAGAAAAAGAGATAATATTAAAAATAAATAGTTCAGATGTAATTATTAATGGGGAGGTTAAAAAATTACCTTATAATGTACCAGCGAAACTTATTAATGATAGAACGATGGTACCGTTAAGATTTGTGTCAGAAACTCTTGGATTTGATGTTGGTTGGATACCAGAAACTTGGACTGGAACAATAGATTATAAAAAGCAAGATGTAACCAATATAACCATAACCGAAAGTGAAGGTAATTTACCTAAGATTAAAATAGAAACTACAGGATTAGTTTCATATAAAGATATATTTTTAGAAGATCCTTACAGATTAGTAATAGATATACCTAGAAGCAATTTTAAAATAGAAAACAAGAAAATTATTGCTTCAAGAGGTATTTTAGAATTAGATACAAATAAGTATCCAATAAAAAAGATTAGAGCTTCTCAATTTTCAATAGATCCTGATATAACAAGAGTAGTTATAGAATTGGATAGATTTGTAAGTTACAATATTAACAGGTCTAAGGACAATAAACAAATTGAAATAGATTTTGTCAATAAAGTAAGTGATATAAAGCTAGAAACTATAGGAGATAAAAAAGGAGTTGTAATATATAACACAAATAGACCTGATTATAATATACTTAGACTTTATGAACCTGATAGAATAGTTATAGACCTTTTGGATTCACTGTTAGAAATGGATAATAATAAAATTGGAATAGAAACTGAATTTATAAAAGATATTAGGACATCACAATTCAAACCAGATTCGCTATATAATGAGCAGGATAAAATAGTTAGAGTTGTTTTAGATTTAAAAGAGAAAGATGTAAAACCTCACTTAACTACTCAAGTAGAAGATGATAAAATAATTTTATTCCTTGATGACAATGGGTTGAAAAATATAAATTTTGAAAAATTAGATGATGAAAGCCGATTATTGCAAATTAAAGCTAATAAAAGGATGAATTATTATATAAAATATGATGAAGATAGTAAATTAATGGAGATAAGATTTTTTAGAAAGTATGCTGATTTAGAAAATGGTATAATTGAGCTTAATGATGAACTTACAGACTATATTAAAGTTGAAAACATAGGTGACTATTATAAAATATTTGTAAAGTTTAAAAAAGACATTTCTTATACTGTATTGTCATCGGCTAAGGATGATACGATTAAGGTAAAAGTTTTGGACAAGATTAAGAAATATAGTGATAAATTAATAATAATTGATGCAGGACATGGTGGTAAAGATCCTGGAACTATTGGTCCTGTAACTAAGATGAAAGAAAAAGATATAGCATTAGATTATGCTTTAAGCTTAGAGAAAAAACTAAAGAAATTAGGTTTTAATACTTTATTAATCAGAAATAAGGATGAATATATAGATTTATATGATAGAGTGGATAAAGCTAATCGAAGCAATGGAGATGCGTTTATAAGTATACACTTTAATGCGCATGATGATGAAGATATATCTGGGATACAAACTTTGTATTGCCCTTCATATTTAAGTGATGTAAAAACTGTAGATAATTATCCCTTTGCAGAAACAATACATGAAGAAGTATTAAAGGCTACAGATGCATTAGATAGAGGAATTAAAAGAAGGCCTAAACTTGTAGTTGTAAGAGAAACAAAAATGGTAGCAGCATTATTAGAGTTAGGATTTGTAACTAACCCTTATGAGGAGAAAAAAATAGTTACAGAGGAATATAAGAACAAAGCTATTCAGGGTATAGTTAATGGAATTATCAGATATTTTGAAGCGAAATAATCATACTCCCTCTTTGTCAGTAATATATATTAGTAAGAATGGCAAAGGGGGAGTATTTATGTCTATAAAAAAAGTCGTAGTAATAATTTTAATTTTAGCTCTAAGTGTAAGTATTTATGGGTGTAAAGCAATTGATACGATGAAAAACTTGTTTACTGATGAGGAAGAAACAGATGTTGATATAGTTAGAAGTGATGAAGATAACTTAGAAGTATCGAGTGAAGTAGAATTAAGAGATACTGTTCTATATT
This sequence comes from Caloranaerobacter sp. TR13, assembly GCF_001316435.1. Taxonomy (NCBI): domain Bacteria; kingdom Bacillati; phylum Bacillota; class Tissierellia; order Tissierellales; family Thermohalobacteraceae; genus Caloranaerobacter; species Caloranaerobacter sp. TR13. The sequence continues at coordinate 2,907 of NZ_JXLL01000008.1, read as the reverse complement.
TCCAAGATCAAAGTGGATACTTAATTCCAGTAAAGAGACAAATACCTTGGGAAGAAGGCATTGCTAAAGCAGCGTTGAGAAATATGATAGACAGTGTAGCTTTAAGAGAAGATATAGGGGTAATTGGTTTAGAGCCAATTATTCCAACAGGTACTCAAATTAGAGGTATGTCAATAGACAAAGAAACTGGTTTATGTAAAGTTGATTTTTCTAAAGAAATAATGAATTATAATTCTAAAACTGAAGAACAAAATCTTGTTAAAGGTATTGTATATACATTAACTGAATTTCCTACTATAAATAAAGTACAATTTATGATTGAAGGTAAGATAGTAGACAGTCTAAAATTTGGAACTAAAATTGGAAAGCCTTTAGTAAGAAAAGATATTAATCTTATTGATACAGCATCTAAAGGTGAATCAAGAGTAGTAGTTTATTTTAAAAATACTGCTAATGGTGAATATGAATATTATGTGCCTGTAACAGTACCTACTTCTGCACCACAAGCTAATATTTTAACAGCACTTCAAAAGCTTTTTGAAGGGCCTCCTGTAGACACTGCTTTATATAGTGACATACCTGATGGGGTTAAACTTCAAGGTGTAGAAATAAAAGAAGGTATAGCTTATGTAGATATATATGATGAAAACGATGCACAAGTGAAAGACCAAGCAGTATTTGATAAGATGGCTAAGAATATTGGGTTAACTTTAAGTGAATTTGAGGATATAATTGGTGTAGAAATTTTATTAGATGGTAAAACTTTAGAGGAAGCAGGGATTGAAGTTGAGCAGCCAGAAACTTTACCTGTATTTGCTAATGAATATTAAGCTACCAGTTTTCTGGTAGTTATTTTTTTTGTTGCTAATAACAAACATTATTGTTATCATAAAGTTATATATGGAAATAATATGATTATGTAAAAATAGATAGGAGAGATAGAGATGTTGAGATTAGACGGCAGAAAGAGAGATGAGTTAAGAAAAGTTAGGATTACTAGGAATTTTTTAAAACACCCACATGGATCAGTTTTAATAGAAATGGGAGATACTAAAGTTATATGTACAGCTATGGTGGATGATAGAGTTCCGCCATTTTTAAAAGGAACAGGTACGGGTTGGGTTACAGCTGAATATTCAATGTTACCTGGTTCTACAGAGACAAGAAAGGTTAGAGAATCAGTTAGAGGTAAGCTTGAAGGAAGGTCTCAAGAAATTCAAAGACTTATTGGAAGAGCATTAAGGTCAGTTGTGAAATTAGAAGATTTAGGTGAGAGAACCGTTTGGATAGATTGTGATGTAATACAGGCTGATGGAGGCACTAGAACTGCATCTATTACTGGTGCTTTTGTAGCATTAGTTGATGCATTATATAAATTATATGAGAGTGGAGATATTAGCTATTTACCAGTTAAACATTTTCTTTCTGCAGTAAGTGTAGGCATAGTTGAAGGGAATAGACTTTTAGACTTATGCTATACAGAGGATTCTAATGCTAAAGTTGATATGAATATTGTAATGACTGACAGTGGTGAATTTGTAGAAATTCAAGGGACTGGTGAAGAATCACCATTTAGCAGAGAAGATTTAAATGAACTACTTAGATTAGCGGAAAAGGGCAATAGAGAATTAATAGATATTCAGAAAGAGGCTCTTGGTGAAATAGGAGAGTTAGTCGGAAAAGAAAAGCAAGAAGGAGAAGTTAAAGATGAAAAAAACTAGATTAATAGTAGCTAGTGGTAATGTACATAAGATAGATGAGATAAAAAAGATATTGAAGGGGTTACCCTTAGAAATATTGTCAAAAGATGAAGTGGGATTAAAAGAGTTAGATGTTATAGAAGATGGAAAAACTCTAGAAGAAAATGCTATAAAAAAGGCAGTGGAAGTGTCAAAAAGAGTTGATGGAATTGTTATTGCAGATGATACAGGCTTGTTTGTTGATAAGCTTGAAGGTAGACCAGGTATATATTCTTCAAGATATGCTGGAGAAAGGGCTACTTATGAGGATAACAATAGAAAACTATTAAAAGAGTTAGAGGGAGTAAGACTTGAAGATAGAACTGCTAAATTTAAAACAGTTATAGCCATTGTAATGGAAGATAAAAGTTATAAAACTGTAGAAGGAGAATGTTTAGGGAAAATAGCTTTAGCTCCTAAAGGTGATGAGGGATTTGGCTATGATCCACTATTTATAGTGGATGGGTATAATAAGACATTTGCTGAATTAGGTGAGGATATAAAAAATAAAATAAGTCATAGGGCTAATGCATTAAAAAAATTACGTGTAGAATTAGAGAATTTACTAAAAGGATGATAGAAATGAAATTAATTGTATTAAGTGATACTCATGGCAATATAACTCCTATACTAAGAGAAATAAATAAAATAGGAAATGTAGATTTACTAATACATTTAGGTGATTATTCTAAAGATGTAGATAAACTAAGAGAAATGTTAAGAGTAGATATAGTAAATGTAAGAGGTAATTGTGACTTTTATGATTACAATACGAAAGAAGAGGAAATAATAAAAGTTAAAGGAAAGAAAATATTACTAACTCATGGGCATAGGTATAATGTTAAATTTGGCGTTAATAATCTGTATTATAGGAGTAAAGAACTAGGGGTGGATATAGCTTTATTTGGACATAGTCATGTTCCAATGTTACTTGAACATGATAGTATTTTATTCTTTAATCCAGGAAGTCCAACATATCCTAGAGGTGGAAATGGTAGAAGTTATGGGATTTTAGATATTGGCGATGAAGTTAAACCGATAATATGTAAGTTTAACCCATAAAATTCCATAAAAAAATTTTTTAAAATCTATTGACAAACCGTTAATACAGTAGTATAATTCTTTATTGTCAGCCGATGAAATGCGGGTGTAGCTCAGTGGTAGAGCC
>NZ_JXLL01000007.1 GCF_001316435.1 Caloranaerobacter sp. TR13 | reverse complement strand
GAATTCCTAGAGGTTCAGGAAATGAAAGGGAAATTAGTGATTATCTTGTTTCTTTTGCTAAAAAGAATAATTTAGAAGTTATACAGGACGATGCGCTTAATGTTATAATTAAAAAAAGCGGAACTTCAGGGTATGAAAATTCACCAATTGTTATTTTGCAGGGTCATATGGATATGGTATGCGAAAAAGACAAAGAAATTGAGCATGATTTTGAAAAAGACCCTTTAAAATTAAGAGTTGACGGTGATTTTGTAAGAGCAACAGGTACAACATTAGGTGCAGACAATGGGATAGCAATAGCTTATTGTTTAGCAATATTAGAGTCAAATGATATACCACATCCACCACTTGAAGTTGTTTTTACTACTGAAGAGGAAACTGGTATGGGAGGAGCTTCAGCTTTAAATCCTTCAATTTTAAAAGGTAAAATACTTATAAATATCGATTCAGAAGAAGAAGGCAAACTTTTAGTAAGCTGTGCAGGCGGAGTGAGAACGAGAGTTATACTTCCTATAGTTAAAAAGCAAGTTGATGAAGAATTAAATACATATAGAATAAAGCTTAAAGGGTTAAAAGGTGGCCATTCAGGTATGGAAATCAATAAAGGTAGAGGTAATGCTAACAAACTTATGGGAAGAGTATTAAAGGATATACAGAAAACGATAAATTTTTATTTAGCAAATATTAGTGGTGGGGCTAAAATGAATGCAATTCCTAGAGAAGCTGAGGTAGTTATATTAACTAACCCACAAAATGAGCAAAAACTAAATGAAAAAGTTAAGTATTGGAATGAAACATTAAGAAATGAATTTAAGTCTACTGATCCTGATGTAAATGTGGAGCTTGAAAAACTGAATGATAATATTGATAGTGTATTTTCAATTGAAACAACAGAAAAAGTAGTAGATTTATTGGTTATGATACCGAATGGTATACAAACTATGAGTATGGAAATACAAGGTTTAGTTCAAAGCTCAACTAACCTTGGAGTAGTAGCTATTAAGGACAATGAAGTAGTGTTTGAAAGTGCAGTTAGAAGTTCAGTAAGAAGCTTAAAGTATGATATAGTATCACAGACAGAAACTGTGGCAAAAGCTATAGGAGCTAAGCTTATTACAGAGTCTGATTATCCTGAATGGCAGTATAATCCTAACTCATATATTCGCAAAATATTTGTTAAAGTATATAAGGATTTATATGGAGAAGAGCCTAAAATTACTGCGATACACGCAGGGTTAGAATGTGGGCTTTTTAAAGAAAAGTTAGGAGATATTGATATGATTTCTTTTGGTCCTAATATGTATGATGTTCATACACCAAATGAACATTTAAGCATATCTTCTACTAAAAGAACATGGGATTATTTGTTAGCAGTATTAAAAGAAATAAAATAAAAGATAAAGGAGAATGAAAATGAAAAAAGATAATAAAGAAATAATGTGCCAATGTGGTTGTAATCATGAACATACTCATGACCATGAACATGATCATGAATATGAGGATTTTCCAAGGATACATCTTATTTTAGAAGATGATAAAGAAGTAGAATGTTTAGTGTTAACGACAATTGAGCTAAGAGACAAAGAATTTGTTGCATTGCTGCCAGTAGGAGAAGAGAGAGTTTTATTATATGAATTTAAAGAAACAGAGGAAGGGATTAACCTTATTAATATAGAAAGCGATGAAGAGTTTGAGCTTGTTTCTAAGGCATTTCTAGAAGAGTTTGGAGATGAATAATATAAAAACATTATTGGGTAGGAGGTAGATTATGACTAAAGAACTAAAGTTAGCACAAGAATTAATAGATTTTATTTATAAAAGTCCAACTCAATATCATGCTGTAAAAAGTATAAAAGAAATTTTAATAAATAAGGGATTTAATGAATTAAAATTAAGAGATAGATGGAACATACAAAAAGGTGGAAAATACTTTGTAACAAAAAATGACTCTGCTTTAGTAGCGTTTGTAGTAGGAAAAGGGGAAATTGAAAAAGATGGGTTTAAGCTAATCGGTGCGCATACTGATGCTCCAACATTTAGAATTAAACCATCACCTGAGATGATATCTGAAGACAGTTATCTTAAATTAAATACAGAAGTATATGGAGGACCTATTTTAAATACGTGGTTTGATAGACCTTTGTCACTAGCTGGTAGAGTAAGTTTAAAAAGTGATAATCCATTATATCCAGAAACTAGACTAGTAAATATTAATAAGCCGATACTCATAATACCAAATTTAGCAATACATATGAACAGAAAAATAAATGAAGGAGTTTCAATAAACAAGCAAAAAGATGTATTACCTATATTATCTCTAATTAATAATAAATTTGAGAAAGATAATTATTTAATTAAATTATTATCTGAACACTTAAATGTAAAACAAGATGATATTATTGATTTTGATCTTTATTTATATGAATTCGAAAAAGGTAAAATTATTGGTCTTAATGAAGAATTTATTTCTTGTGGAAGATTAGACGATTTAGCGATGGTACATGCTGGAATAACTGCATTAGTTAATACAGAAGCTTCAAATGCGACAAATGTAATGGTATGTTTTGATAATGAGGAAGTTGGAAGTCAAACTAAACAAGGTGCAGGATCACCGATATTGATAAATATTTTAGAAAGAATAGTTTATGCATTAGGAAAAGATAAAGAAGATTTCTTTAGAGCAATTTATAGTTCATTTTTAATATCAGCAGATATGGCACATGCAGTTCATCCAAATTCGCCAGAAAAGCATGATCCAGTTAATAAACCTAAAATAAATAAAGGGCCAGTAATAAAGATTAATGCGAATCTTGCATATACCACTGATAGTGATTCTTGTGCTGTATATGAGATGATTTGCAGAAATGCAGGTATTCCTTTACAGAAATTTGTAAATCGTTCAGATGAAAGAGGAGGATCTACTATTGGACCTATTTCATCTAGTCAGTTAGATATACGTTCTATAGATATTGGAAATCCAATGTTAGCAATGCACTCGATAAGGGAGTTGGCAGGGGTTTTAGACCATTATTATGTAACCAAATCTTTTGAAGAATATTTCAAACTATAGTGTATTTTACTTAGTATAAATAGGGTGATGTTGTGAACTATAAATTATTAGCTATAGATTTAGATGGTACACTTTTAACTGATGATAAAAGAATGTTAGAAGAGAACAAAAAAGTATTAACTGCTCTATCTAAAAAAGGATTAGAAATAATAATAGCAACTGGTAGAAGATATTGGTCAGCTAAAAATTTTGCAAAAGAACTAGGTATTGAATTAACGATATTAGCAAACAACGGAAATATTATAAGAAGAATATCAGACGACAGGGTATTAGTTACTAAGTATTTAGAAAAGGAAGATTTTCATCAGATTGTTAAAAAAGGAAGAAACATGGGCTTACATCCAATCTTGCATGTAAATCATTACGAAGAAGGTTATGATTTACTAATAGAAGAAGATGAAGAAGGTAATAAATATTCGAATTATGTTAAAAAGAATATTGTTAGACATAAAAAATTAAAAAACATATTAGATTATGAAGAATCAAGAATATTAGTTATATGTTATGAGAATAGTTATGAAACTTTGAGAAAATTTGAGAAAAAAATACATAAAGAGTACCCACAAAGATTTAACACCCATATTTTAATAAATGGTTCTGATATTGGACCTATACTTGAAATAATGAGCTTAAAAGGGTCGAAATGGCTTTCATTAAGAGATTATGCTAAAGATAAAGGGATTAACGAAAGTCAAATCATAGCTATTGGAGATGATAATAATGATGTTGAAATGGTTGCAAAAGCTGGTTTAGGAATAGCCATGAAAAATGGAACTGAAAAAGTTAAAAAAGCGGCTGACATTATTACCAAAAAGACAAACAATGAAGCGGGAGTAGCTCAGGTACTGAAGGAAATATTTAAGATATAGATTTGTAATATTTTACTACTATTTATAATATGCTTTAATAACAAAATTATTTTGATTGGGGGAGTTGGGGTGTTAAAAGCGATAGCTTCAATATTTATTCTGTTTGGCGCTATCAATTGGGGGCTTTATGGATTGTTTAATTTTGACATAGTATGCTATATTTTTAAAAGCAAAGATTCTATTTTTGCAAGAGTAATTTATGCATTAATAGGACTTTCGGGACTGTACACAATTTTATATATAATTTTTTAACCTAAGCTTTAAGCTTAGGTTTATTCTTTTTTTGAAATAGTAAGGTTAAATTTATATTTTAAAATTTAAATTTTTGTCAAAATTTATATGATTCTATTGACGTAAGCAAAAAAAAATAGTATCATTTACAGAAATGATTTAACGCGTTAAAGTGATAAATAAATAAAGCGAGGTGTAAGGCTGCGATGTTGAGTTTCAAATACCAAACTCCACACGGAGTAAAATATGAACTATATAATGATTATGCGGCTAAGGAGATGATTATAAAGGGTATAAAAGATAATTTTATAAGTTATGGATATAGACAGGTTTCTACTCCTACAATCGAATATTATGATGTATTTTCATTAGTCAAAAGTACCGTTTTAAAAGATGAAATGTTTAAGTTTATAGATAATTCAGGAGAAATATTAGTCTTAAGGCCTGATGTGACAATTCCTATAGCTAGAATGGTTGCAAATAATTATAAAACGAATAAAGATTATTTAAAGTTTTTTTATGTTTCAGAAGTATTTAGAATGAGAAGGAATCAAAATGGAAAAGAAAGGGAGTTTACTCAAGCTGGCATAGAATATTTTGGAAATAATGAGCCTGATGCAGATGCTGAAGTAATTGCAATAGCAATTAAAAGTTTACTTAAAAATGTATCAAATTTTCAGATAGAAATAGGCCATACAGATTTCTATAAAGGGTTATTGTCAGAAATAGATATTGATAGAGTAATTCAAGATAAGCTCAAAGGTCTTATAGAAAATAAAAACTTTGTAGAAATAGAAATATTATTAGATAACTTGGATATTAAGAAGGAAGTTAAAGATATTATAAAACAATTACCAGGTCTTTATGGAGAATTTACTGATGTTTTAAAAAAGTCAAGAAAAATGTGTCTCAATGACAGAATGGCTAGATCACTAGAAAATTTGGAAGCTGTGTATGAGATATTAAATGATTATGGATATAGTCAGCATATATCAATAGATTTAGGATTGATAAACCATTTGGACTACTATACTGGAATTATATTTAAAGGGTATATGGCTAATCATGGGCAGATTATTTTAAATGGTGGAAGATATGACAAGCTGACTGAGCAGTATGGTCATTACATGCCAGCAACTGGTTTTGCAATTAACATAGATGAATTGCTAAACGGTATAAAATCTACTAGTAAGAAGCTTGATAAAGGATATAGTACAGATTATTTAATCCTTTATACAAAAGAAAACAGAAGAGAGGCTTTTAAAATGGCAAATAATCTTAGAGATAAAGGTTTAATAGTTGAAACGGATTTATATAAAAATCTAAAAAAACATATAGACTATGCTGAGAGTAATAAAATAAACACTTTAATTATATATGGCACTGAGAGATTGAAGCTTATTGACCTACAAAAAAATAATTGTATGAATATTGAAATTGAGAGTTTTATGAAGCAATTATATAACAAAGATAAAAATTGTTTTTTAACATCAATACATTAAGGAGGATAGATTGTGGACTACTTAAATATTGCTCTTGCCAAAGGAAGATTAGGAGATAAAGGATATGAAATGTTTAAGAAAATAGGACTAGGTTGTAGTGAAATGGAAAAAAACTCAAGGAAATTAATATTTACAAATGAGGAAAAGAATGTACGCTTTATATTGGTAAAGGCTAGTGATATTCCAGTATATGTAGAGAGAGGAGCAGCTGATCTAGGTGTAGTTGGAAAAGATATTATTATGGAAGAAGAGAGAGACTTTTATGAAATAGCTGATTTAGGTTTTGGAAAATGCAAATTTTCTGTTGCAGCACTTCCTGGATACAAGATAGATAACACTATAAGATCTCTAAAAGTAGCAACAAAGTATCCAAATATAGCGAAGAAATATTTTTCGTCAAAGGGAATACAAATAGATTTAATCAAACTAAATGGTTCAGTAGAGTTGGCTCCTTTAGTTGGTCTTTCAGATGTAATAGTAGATATTGTTGAAACAGGAAGAACTTTAAAAGAAAATGGATTGGTAGTTGTAGAAGATATGTTTCCAATAAGTGCTAGACTGATTGCAAACAAGGTAAGCTATAAAATGAAAAACGAGAGTATAAGAGAAATAATCGATAATATACAAATGATTTTTAGAAAGGAGTTATAAGTATGATAAAGATTATAGAAACAGGAGATAGAGAATCGGTAAAATTAATAAAAGATTTGTTAAATAGAAGCCAGCTTGAATTCGGAGAGGTAAACAAAAGTGTAGAAAAAATACTAGAGGATGTTAAAGAAAATGGCGATACAGCATTATATAAATATACAAAAAAGTTTGATGGTGTAGAATTAGATAATCTTATTGTATCTGATGATGAGATAGATGAAGCATATAATAATTGTGATTTGCAACTTATTGATGCTTTGATGGAAGCTAGAGACAATATCTGGAATTATCACAGTAAACAACTTAAAAATTCATGGATATGGAATAAAGATAAGGGAATAATATTAGGACAAATATATAATCCAATTGAAAAGGTAGGTATATATATACCTGGTGGTACTGCTCCCTATCCATCAACGGTACTTATGAACGCCGTACCTGCTAAAGTGGCGGGTGTAAAAGAGATAATTATGGTAACTCCTCCTTCAAAAAGTGGGAAAGTTAATAAAAATATATTGGCTGCAGCAAAAGTAGCGGGTGTAGACAGGATATTTAAAATTGGAGGTGCACAGGCAATTGGTGCATTAACCTTTGGAACTGAGACTATTCCCAAAGTGGATAAAATTGTGGGGCCAGGTAATATTTATGTAGCTATGGCAAAGAGGATGGTATATGGATATGTTGATATAGATATGATTGCAGGCCCGAGTGAGATATTGATAATTGCTGATAAAAATGCAAATGAAAGATATATAGCGGCTGATATGTTATCCCAGGCTGAACATGATGTACTAGCATCATCTATATTGATAACTACTTCAAAAGAGTTAGCTGGAAAGGTAAGAGATGAAATAGAAAGGCAGGTTAAACAGTTATCCAGAAGGGATATTATAGAAAAAGCTCTTAAAGATTATGGAGTAATTATAGTTGTTAATGACTTAAAAGAGTCAGTTGAGTTATCTAATAAAATTGCACCAGAGCATTTAGAGTTAATGGTGGATAAGCCTTTTGAATTAATCAATAGTATTAAAAATGCAGGAGCAATATTTATGGGTGAGTATTCACCGGAGCCTTTAGGAGACTATTTTGCTGGTCCAAACCATACTCTACCTACAAGTGGTACTGCTAAATTTTTCTCTCCACTAGGGGTCGACGATTTTTATAAAAAATCCAGTATTATATATTATGACAGAGAAAGTCTTAAGAAGTGTAAAGATAAGATTATAAGAATTGCAGAGGAAGAAAGTCTTACAGCTCATGCAAATTCTATAAAAGTGAGGTTTGAAGAATGATAGAGTTACTGGTAAAGAAAAGTATATTGGATTTAAAGCCGTATATACCTAATGATTATAAATATAAATATAAAATGGATGCTAATGAAAGTCCATTTAATTTGCCTGGTAATGTTTTGAAAAGTATTATAAAGAACTTACAAAACTTAGAATTAAACAGATATCCTGATACAGATAGTAGAGTATTGAGGAGAGAAATTTCAAAATATATAGGTGTAAGTTTTAAAAATATAATAGTAGGTAATGGTTCTGATGAGATGATTAATATAATAATCAATACTTTTGCTGATAAAAATGATGTTGTTGTATCTCACTTTCCTACATTTGTAATGTATAGACTTATAAGCAAAATTGCAGGTGTAGAGTATATAGATATACCTACGGATGAAGATTTTAACGTAGATATTGATGCCTTAATACAAACTGCTAATGATAGAGGGGCTAAACTGATATTTTTATGTTCGCCTAATAATCCAACGGGAAACCTTATAACAAAAGAAGAGATTATTAAAGTTATAAATGCAACTAAAAGTGTTGTAGTTGTCGATGAAGCATATTTTGAGTTTGGAGGAAAAACAATAGTACAGGAAGTAAAAAACTTCAGCAGGCTTATAGTGTTAAGAACATTATCTAAGGCTTTTGGAGCTGCTGGAATCAGGACAGGCTATCTGGTGGCTGGAGATAAGATTATAGAAAGACTAAATAGCGTTAAACTGCCGTATAACTTAAATACTATATCTCAACTTATAGCCATAGAGTTACTGAGGAATAAGAGTGAAATTTTAAAGAGAGTTCAATTGATAAATAAAGAAAGAGATAAATTGTACAATGAAATGAAAAAAATAGACGGAATAAAAGTTTATCCTTCGGGGGCAAATTTTATACTTTTTAGGGTAGATAACGGGAAAAAAGTCTTTGAAGGATTGCTAGATAGGGGAGTGAAGGTAAGATTTTTTAGCGAAGGTAGATTGGAAAATCATCTTAGAGTAACGGTAGGAACTCAAGAGGAGAATAAGGTTTTTATAGATGTATTAAAGGAAGTGATAAAAAAATGAGAACTTCGGAAAAAAAGAGAAAAACGATGGAAACAGATATATATTTAAAACTAAACATTGATGGTGAAGGAAGGAGCAATATAGATACGGGAATAGGTTTTTTTAACCATATGTTAAATCTTTTTGTTAGACACGGGTTATTTGATTTAGATTTAAAATGCGAAGGAGATTTATACGTTGATGGCCACCATACTATTGAAGATATTGGTATAACTTTGGGAGAAGCTTTTAAAGATGCTTTAGGAGATAAAGCGGGCATAAAAAGATATGCAAGTGTGTTTACCCCTATGGATGAGTGTCTGTCTTTAGTAGTATTGGATATTAGCGGAAGGCCTTATTTGTCTTTTGATGTAAATATTACAAGGGAAATGGTAGGAGATTTTGATACTGAACTTGTAGAAGAGTTTTTAAGAGCTTTTGTAAATAACAGTAGAATTACACTTCATATAAAAATGATAAATAGTGGGAATACTCATCACATGATAGAGTCAATTTTCAAAGGATTTGGCAGGGCATTAGATATTGCTACTGCTATAGATGATAGAATAAAAGGTGTTATGTCGACTAAGGGGGTTATATAATGATTGCTATTATAGATTATGGTGTTGGCAACCTCAAAAGTGTATATAAAGCTTTAAAAAAGCTTGGACTTGAAGCAAAAATTACGGATGATATTTATGATATAAATAATTCGAAGGGAATAATTTTACCTGGAGTAGGAGCATTTAAAGATGCAATGAAAAATCTAAAAGAAAAAAATTTAATTTTGTGTTTGAAAGAAAATATAAATTTAGGAAAGCCATTGCTTGGGATTTGTCTTGGAATGCAACTTTTATTTGAAAAGAGTTTTGAGGATGGGGAATGGGAAGGTTTAGGAATTTTATCCGGTGAAGTTGTAAAATTTAATGAAAACTTGAAAATTCCCCATATGGGATGGAACAGGTTAAAAATAAATAAAGATAACAAGATTTTAAAGTATATTAAGGAAGGAGATTATGTATACTTTGTCCATTCCTATTATGTAAAAACAAAGGATGATAATGTAATATGCCTATCCGATTATGGAAAGAGATTTCCTGCAATTGTTAGAAAGGAAAATGTATTTGGGATGCAATTTCATCCTGAGAAAAGTGGTAAAACAGGATTAGCCTTACTAAAAGCTTTTGGGGAGATGATTAAATGATAATATTTCCTGCTATTGATATAAAGGATGGAAAGTGTGTTAGGTTAAGACAAGGTCGATTTGATGATGTAACTATATATAGTGATAATCCAGTCGAAATTGCACAAAAGTGGGAGAAAGAAGGATGTCAATATCTGCATTTGGTAGATTTAGATGGTGCAATTCAGGGAATTCCTAATAATTTAGAATTAATTAAGGAAATAGTGAGTTCAGTAAGTATTCCAGTTCAGATAGGTGGTGGAATAAGAAGTAGAAAAACTGTTGACGTATTATTTGAATGTGGAGTTGAAAGGGTGATTATAGGAACTTTAGCAGTTAGAAATCCAGAACTTTTAGAACAATTAATAAGAGATTATGGTAATAGAATTGTAGTTTCTATAGATGCTAATGATGGTTTTGTAGCAGTTGACGGATGGATAAATTTAAGTTCTATTAATTCAATTGAATTTGCAAAGGATTTAGAAAAAATCGGTGTAAAAACAATCGTATATACAGATATATCAAAGGATGGAATGATGAAAGGACCTAACTTTAAAGTATATGAGGAATTAAAGAAAAAGGTTAATATTAATATAATTGCCTCAGGTGGAATTAGTAGCGCAGAAGATGTAAAAAAGTTAAAGGAAATAGGTGTTTATGGTTGTATAGTAGGAAAGGCCATCTATAGTGGAGCAGTAAAGATTACCGAACTGCTTAAATATCAGATAGTTAAGGATTAAATTGTCAATGGGGGTGCTTAAATGCTTACAAAAAGAATAATACCATGTCTTGATGTTAAAGCTGGTAGAGTTGTTAAAGGGACTAAGTTTAAAAACATAAGAGATGTTGATGATCCGGTAGAGCTTGCTAAATATTATAATGCTCAGGGGGCAGATGAATTAGTGTTTTATGATATTACAGCTTCTTATGAAAAAAGGAATATACTTTTAGATGTAGTTGAAAGAACGGCAGAAGAAGTGTTTATTCCGTTTACAGTAGGTGGAGGTATAAGAACTATTGATGATTTTACTGCATTACTTAGGGCAGGAGCAGATAAAATTTCTATCAATTCAGCTGCAGTAAGAAGTCCTAATCTAATAAAGGAAGCTGCATTAAAGTTTGGCTCACAATGTGTCGTACTTTCAATTGATGCAAAAAGGATGGACGGAAAAGAAAGATGGAATGTTTTTATAAATGGAGGAAGACTTGATACGGGCCTTGATGCAATTGAATGGGCTAAACTCGGTGTTAGATTGGGAGCAGGAGAACTTGTAATAAATAGTATAGATGCTGATGGGGTAAAAAGAGGATATGATATTGAGTTAATTAAAATAATTTCTGAAGAAGTTAATGTTCCGGTTATTGCTTCTGGTGGTGCAGGAAAAAAGGAAGATTTTTATGAAGTGTTATATAAAGGGAAGGCCGATGCTGCATTAGCCGCTTCCGTATTTCATTTTAAAGAGATTCTTATACAGGATTTAAAAAAGTATTTAGATAAAAAAGGCATAGCGGTGAGAAAGGGATGAAGCAGATGGAGTTTGTTGAGAAAATAAAGTTTGATTTCAACGGTTTGGTTCCAGCAATAGTACAGGATGTAGAAACTAGAGAAGTTTTAATGCTTGCATATATGAATAAAGAATCTTTACTAAAGACAATTGAAACGGGTAAAACATGGTTTTACAGTAGAAGTAGAAAAAAATTATGGAATAAGGGAGAAACGTCTGGTAATTTTCAAGAGATTGTGGATATGTATTATGATTGTGACGGTGATTCGATACTTATTAAAGTTAAGCAAAAGGGAGTAGCATGTCATACAGGGAGATACTCTTGTTTTTACAATAAGATTTTAGAAACTAGTGCTTTAAGTAATAAAGACAATATAGATAAGTTTGTTAATTATTTATACAAACTAATAGAATATAGGAAAAATAATCCAAAAGAAGGTTCGTATACGAGTTATTTATTTGAAAAAGGTTTAGATAAGATTCTAAAAAAAATAGGAGAAGAAACAAGTGAAGTTATAATTGGAGCTAAAAATAAAAGTAAAGAGGAAGTAATATATGAAATTTCTGACTTAGTGTATCATATTCTTGTTTTGATGGTAGAAATGGGAGTAACGGTAGACGATATCAAAACGGAGCTTCATAAAAGACATAAATAGGCTTAAGATAAAAATATCTTAAGCCTATTTTTTTAAAATGATAAACATTATCAAAAAGACTTGACAATTTTATTACTTCATTATACAATGTAATAGAAAATGAAAATCAATATCAAATAAACATATTAATAAAGGAGAGGTGATCACATGTTTAGTAGTTTTCTATTAATATTTAGAGAAGGTCTTGAAGCAGCATTAATTATCGGTATTATATTAGGTTATTTAGCTAAAATTAACAAACAAAACCTTAATAAATATGTATATGGTGGAGCTGGATTTGCAGTTTTAGCAAGTGCTGTTACTGCTTACTTATTTGAGGTGTTAGCAGGTGGGTTTGAAGGTAGAAGTGAAGAAATATTTGAAGGAATAATAATGCTTGTTGCAGTGGTGATACTTACTTCAATGATTATTTGGATGAAAAACCAGAGTAAAGGTCTAAAAGAAGACCTACATAGAAAGATAGACAGTGCTGTTAGTGACAATAAAGTGTATGGATTAGCATCACTTGCTTTCTTATCAGTATATAGAGAAGGTGTAGAAGTTGTATTGTTCTTTAAAGCACTATCAAGTCAAGTATCATGGTTAAGCTCTTTAATTGGTTCAATTATAGGGCTTATAGCAGCAATTGCTGCAGCATACATTATATTTAAGACTACAATAAAATTAAATTTACAACAATTCTTTAAGGTTACTGGAGGTTTAATAATATTAATTGCAGCAGGACTATTTGCTCATGGAATTCACGAGTTACAGGAAGCCCATGTTATTCCTATAATTGTTGAACATTTATATAATATAAATGGTATATTGAATGAAAAAGGAACTATAGGCTCAATATTAAAGGCTATGTTTGGATATAATGGCAATCCATCTTTAATTGAGGTAATCAGTTATTGGACTTATTTAGGAGTTGTAGGATTAAAGTATTTTAAAAATGAAAATATTGCAAAAGAAAGTGCTTAAATCAAACAGAAAATCTGCTAGCTTATAATTGTTAGCAGATTTTTTATGTTAGTTAAGTACTAAATATAAGTTTTTGTGATAAAATAAATAAAGCCTAATTAAAATAGCAAATAACAAATAACGAATAGCGAGAAACGAATGACGAACAACGAAATTATAATGAGGTGACAGCATGGAAGAAAAAGATTTATATAGAGTATATTCAGTTTATTTAAAAAATAAATATGGAGAAAAAGTCTATAAACTTCCTATAAACTTACCTATTACATGTCCTAATAGAGATGGCTCAGTAGGATATGGAGGCTGTATTTTTTGTGGAGAGGTAGGTGCAGGTTTTGAGAGTTTGTCAAATGTAATTCCAGTGAGAGAGCAAATTTTAACAAATAAAGCGTATATTAAAAAAAAGTATAAAGCTAATAAATTTATAGCTTATTTCCAGAACTTTACAAATACATATATGGATATAGATTTATTTAAGAAAAATATTACAGAAGCTATATTAGACGATATTGTTGAAATTGATATATCTACAAGACCAGATTGTATTTCAGATGAATATTTAGAATTCTTAAAAACAATAAAAAACGATTATGGAATTAATATTACTATAGAATTAGGCTTACAAACTGTTAATTATCATACTTTGAAAAAAATTAACAGAGGTCATACTTTAGCAGAATTTATTGATAGCGTAATTAGAATTAAAAGTTTCGGATTTGAAATATGTACACATTTGATATTAAACCTACCATGGGATACAATGGATGATGTTATTGAAAATGCAAAAATATTGTCTGCTTTGTCAATAAATCAGGTTAAATTGCATTCTTTATATATTGTTGAGAATACCCCTCTTGCGAAACTTTATAAAGAAGGAAGAATACAAATAATATCAAAGGATGAATATATTTTAAGAGTTATTAATTTTTTAGAATATCTGAAATCTGATATTGCTGTACAAAGACTTATAGGAAGGGCTCCTGAAGATAACGCTTTATTTGTTAATTGGAATACAAGTTGGTGGAAGATAAAAGAAGAAATAATTAATAAAATGATAAAGTTAAAAACTTTTCAAGGGAAGAAATGCAGCTATTTAAATGGTAGTGCTCTTGGGAAATTTAAAGAATAGTTTGAAAATTTTAAAGGAATTTTGTGTATTATGACGAAATTATATATAAAAGTGAAAATTGGAGGGGATTAAAATGATTAAATTGGTCTGTGGGAAAAAAGGTACTGGAAAGACTAAACGATTAATAAAAATGGCTAATGAAAGTGCTAAAGAGTCTTTAGGGGATATTGTGTTTATTGATTCAGATGTGAAATATATGTTGGATCTTAATCATAAAATAAGATATATTAATGCCATGGAATTTGAAGTTAAAGGTATCGAAATGTTCCATGGCTTTTTATGTGGTTTAATAGCAGAAGATTATGATATAGAGAAGATTTACATTGATGCAGTGTATAAAATTGTGGATATAGATTTATCATTATTACCTGAATATATTCAAAGGTTAGAAAGCTTGGCTAATAAATTCAAAATAGATTTTATATTAAGTTTGAATATTGAAGAAAAAGATATACCTGAAAGTATAAGGAAATATGTAATATAGACTGGATTTAAAAGATCCAGTCTTTTTGGTTTTAAAATATATGTTTTAAAAAACTATTTGAAATATGTAATAATATATATTAGTATAATAATGACATAATTACATGGAGGTATTTTTATGGGAAGACTAAGGAGAAAGAAAGGTTTATTAGAAAGGCTTTTAGAGAAAGATAATTATTTGGTTAAGAATCCCATTGAATATAAAGGAAAATGGAAAGAGATATTTGATAAAGATAAATTATATATAGAATTGGGGACTGGAAAAGGTCAGTTTATAACAACTTTAGCTGAAAAAAATGAAGATGTTGGATATATTGGAGTTGAGAAAATAGCAGATGTATTGTTTCAAGCTGTAAAAAAGGCAGAGGTTAAAGTATTAAATAATATTAAATTTTTACTTTTTAATGTTAATGAAATAGAAAATATATTTGAAGAAAATGAAGTTGATAGAATTTATATAAACTTTTGTGATCCTTGGCCTAAGAAAAGGCATACTAAAAGGAGATTGACATATAGAGACTTTTTAAATAAATACAAAAAGATATTGAAGCCTAATGGTGAAATTCATTTCAAAACTGATAATGAGAGGCTATTTGAATTTTCATTGAATGAAATGAGTGAATTTGGACTTGAATTAAGAGATATTTCGTTAAATCTTTATAGAGATGGAGATTTAGATACTGTAAAAACAGAATATGAAGAAAAATTTATTAGTCAAGGTAAACCTATATATTTTGTTAGGGCTATAATTAAGTAATGTGGCGGCATAAGCCGCCTTATTTTGTTCTAATCAGTGTAACTTATTAAATTAAAGATTTTGTTACCACACATTTTATTCTACCAATCAGAAAATTTAATAGTAACCACATATTTCAAAAATAATTTATTTGAAAAAGGGTTAAGTTAATTATAAAATATAAAGGAAAAAGTTAAAGTAGGTGGTTTTATGAATTTACCAGAAGAATTTTTGATAAAGATGCAGGGATTATTAGGAAATGAATACAATGATTTTATTAAAAGCTATAGTAAAGAATCATACAAGGGTATAAGAGTAAATACATTAAAATTAAGTGTAGAAGATTTTAAGAAAATATCACCTTTTGATTTAAGGGAGATACCTTGGTGCAGGGAAGGTTTTTACATAGATGATTTTGATAGAGTAAGACCAGGTAAACATCCTTATTATCATTGTGGTTTGTATTATATTCAAGAACCAAGCGCAATGATACCGGTTGAAGTTTTAGATCCAAAGCCAGGGGATAGAGTACTTGATATAAGTGCTGCTCCTGGTGGGAAAGCAACTCAGATTGGTGCAAAATTAAATGGTAAGGGATTGCTTGTTGCTAATGATATAAGTCCTAAAAGAGTTAAAGCGTTAACTAAAAATATTGAAATGTTTGGGATTAGAAATTCTATAGTGACAAATGAAACTCCAGAAAGATTAGCCGAAAAGTTTAAGTACTTTTTTGATAAGATTTTAGT
The DNA here is from genome assembly GCF_001316435.1 of Caloranaerobacter sp. TR13. Classification (NCBI taxonomy): domain Bacteria; kingdom Bacillati; phylum Bacillota; class Tissierellia; order Tissierellales; family Thermohalobacteraceae; genus Caloranaerobacter; species Caloranaerobacter sp. TR13. Next base: position 59,715 of record NZ_JXLL01000007.1, on the reverse strand, counting down.
TGATGCCCCTTGTTCAGGGGAAGGTATGTTTAGGAAAGACCCAAAATCAGTTAAGAGTTGGAGTAAATTTTCAGTAAAGCAGTGCTTAAGAATACAGAAAGATATATTAAAGTATATTCCTAGAATGTTAAAGCCAGGTGGTATGTTAGCTTATTCAACTTGCACTTTTTCTCCAGAAGAGAATGAAGGTACAATAGAATGGTTTCTAAGAGAGTTTCCTGAGTTCGAGGTTGTTGATATAAAAAATATTAATGTGTTAGATAGAGGAAGACCTGAATGGGTAGATGGCAGAATAGAAATTAAAGGGACTTTAAGAGCATGGCCACATAAAATCAAAGGAGAAGGTCATTTCATAGCTTTACTTAGAAAAAAAGACGGTCAAATTGAAGAACTTAAGAAATTTAGTAAAAAAAGTTTAAATTGCGGTGTTTATTTAGATTTTGAGGATTTGAATATGAAAATATCATTAAAAGAGAGTCTTCATAGTATAGGAGAAAATTTATATAGTATACCTTGTGAAACACCTGATTTAACTGGTATTAAGGTTGCTAATTTAGGTTTATATTTAGGGAAAATCAAAAAAAATAGATTTGAACCTAGTCAGTCATTAGCTTTAGCTTTTAAAAAAGAAGACTTTAGGAATGTAATAGATTTTTCTAGTGAAAGCATAGAGGCAATTAAATATCTTAAAGGTGAAACATTGATGTTAAGTGACAAAAAGGGATGGAAATTAGTATGTATTGATGGATTTCCTGCAGGATGGGGTAAACAGACTGATAGTTTCCTTAAAAACTATTATCGACCTGAATGGAGAATGAAATAATGACAGGAGGGAGTTATGGATAAAAAGATTAGATTAGATAAAATACTTTCTAATTTAGGTTATGGCAGTAGAAGAGACATAAAGAAAGTGATAAAAAATGGATCAGTAAAAGTAAATGGCGAAATAGTAAAGGATAGTTCATATAAATTAAACCCATATAAAGCTGTAATTGAAATAGATGATACGATTGTTGAGTATAGAGAATTTATTTACTTGATGATGAATAAACCTAAAGGAGTAGTCTCTTCTACAGATGATCCAATATCAAGAACTGTAATTGACTTAATAGATGAAAGGTATAGAGTATTTGATCCTTTTCCAGTAGGAAGGCTAGATAAAGATACAGAAGGATTATTAATTATTTCTAATGATGGTAAATTAGCACATAATTTATTGTCTCCCAAAAAACATGTTGAGAAAAAATATTATGTAGAAGTAGAAGGATATGTTACTGAAGATGATAAAAAAATTTTTACTGAAGGTGTAGTGATAGATGGTGAATATAAAACTATCCCAGCTCAGCTTGAAATTATTGATACAGATAATATATCAAAAGTTTATCTTACTATTAGAGAAGGTAAATTTCATCAAGTTAAGAAAATGTTTAAAGCGGTGAATAAAAAAGTTGTCTACTTAAAAAGAGTTTCTATGGGTAGATTGAATTTGGATGAGACTTTATTACCTGGGGAATATAGAGAATTAACAGAAGAAGAAATATTTTTACTAAATAATTCTTGATGTGATTTGCATATATAAAGGTGCATACATTTATAGTAAACTATTAAAAGCAATAGAGTTAGTTATTGATATTTTTGTTTATTGCTTTATTATAAATAATTTATAATTTGATTATACTCTATGTTTTGATATATAATAAATAAATATATGTTTATACAGTTGTTGACAAAATGGTTGTTAGCCAAATTACTAAAGAAAATCATTATATGAATTTAGCAAAAGAAAGGGGTCTAAAATGAGGAATTTTATTATTTCACCTGATGGCTTTCCTTATATTTTATCTTTATTAGCTATTACTATTATAACTGGATTTATAAGTATATATGCAGCAATTATACCATTTATACTTTTAATATTTGTAACCTTCTTTTTTAGAAATCCGCCTAGAAAAATAAAAAGAGATGACAAAATTATTTTATCACCAGCAGATGGTAAAATTTTAAGCATAACTGAAATTAATGAAGATGAATATCTTAAATGTAAAGCCGTTAAAGTAAGTATTTTTTTATCCTTATTTAATGTGCATGTAAACAGAACTCCAATATCAGGTAAAGTTGAATATATAAACTACAGGCCAGGGAAGTTTTTACCAGCTTTTAAAAGCCATGCTTCTGAAATTAATGAGAGAAACACTATAGGGTTAAATAATGGGAATATTAAAGTTTTAGTACATCAGATTACTGGTTTTATTGCAAGACGAATAGTTAGCTGGGTTAGAACAGGAGATGTTTTAGAGCAAGGTCAGCTTTATGGATTAATTAAGTTTGGCTCATGTACCGAAGTTGTAATTCCAAAAGATAAAGTAGAATTAAAAGTTAAGGAAGGCGAAGTTGTAAAAGGCGGAATAACAGTAATTGGAGTGATTAAAGATGAAAATTAAAGGGTATATCCCCAATCTATTTACTTTTTTAAATCTATCATTAGGAATACTAGCAATATTGTACATTATTCAAGATAACTATTATATTTCTTCTTTACTTATTTTATTGGCTGCTTTATTAGATAGATATGATGGTAAAATAGCTAGAATGTTTAATGCAACTTCAAGCATAGGTAAAGAATTAGATTCTCTGTGTGATTTAATTTCGTTTGGAGTTGCACCATCAATATTAATTTGGCATAGTCAGCTTATTGATATAGGTGTTTTAGGTATAATAATAACAATTTTATTTGCTATTGCTGGAGCTTACAGGTTAGCTAGATATAATGTTATAGATTTTGATGGCATATATATTGGGATACCAATTACTTTATCGGGAGGTATATTGGCTATAACTTCTTTATATACAATAAAGTATAAGCTTAATGTATATGTTTTAATGTTTATAATGTTAACACTATCATATGCAATGGTAAGTAGTAAAATAAAATTAAAAAAGAGGTAAATTATTACTGATAAGATGTTTTTAAATTATGATATAATTAATATGTAGTCATAGTCAAACAGCAATTATTAGATAGGGTGTTAGTTGTGGTATATTGTAAAAGAGAAAGTTTATTCGATAAGTTTTTCAATCATAGAGATGCACTTATTATTCAATATATTAATGGTGATATAACTAAAAGAGAATTTTTAAAATTAAACTTTGAGTATATACAAAAAATGAATGTAAAACCGTTTACTAGGATAGATAGTTTTGAAAAAGGAATGTATAATTATCAGTACTATAATATGCTAGCAAAATATTATTACATGACGGCAATGGATATTAAAAAAAGAAATAGGCATTTTGATTATTATAGAGCCTGTATTGATGAAGCAAATTACTATTATAACTTAAAGGACAGAGCTACATTGAAACTACTTAGGTTTTTAAAATTTCAAAATGTAGAAGCATATTTTATTAAAGTACAATCTAGATTTCTTAAGGATAAATTATATGAAATAGATTTAAAAGATTATGAAAATGCAATTTTACATTCAAAAAGTCCATGGCTTTTAAAAATTCTTAAGGACGAAGGTGTATTTTTTGAAGGTGTAAGAAAATCATTAATTGATAGTTATATTAATGAAAAATATTAGTTACAAAAATTTACCTACTGCATATATTGTACTAGCAGTAGGTAAATTCTTTTTTAGGGAGATGATTTTAGATGTATGAATGGAGTTATAATCCTAATTTTTTCTACAATTCTATGAATAGGATGCATTCATACGTACGTTTTTTACATGCTTCTCCAGGCACATTTAATATAGATATTTTAATGAATAACAAAGATGTATCTACAAATCTTTCTTATAAAGATTTTACAGAATATTTTCCTATTTATCATGGTAGATATAATATTAAAGTTTTTCCAGCAGGTAATAGAACTAAGGTTTTAATTGATACAGATATAAATATTCCACCAGGCTCTATTTTTACTGTATCGGTTATTGGAAAGTTAGAAGATATATCTTTATATCCTATTTTAGACCCGAGATTGCCTATACCGATGGGTAAAGTATGCTTAAGATTTATTCACCTATCACCAGATACACCACTAGTAGATGTTAGACTGTCTAATGGTGCTGTTTTATTTTCTAATATAGGTTATAAGCAAATAACAAATTATATATTATTAGCTCCTGCAACCTATAGCTTTGATATTTATTTAGCAGGAACTAATAAAAGAATTTTATATGTTCCAAATGCATCGCTAAGACCAAGTAAGTTCTATTCAATATATTTTGTAGGGTTATCAAAGCAAGAGCCACCATTACAAGTATTAATACCACTGGATGGAAATTCATATCTTGGATTTTAGCTAACTTAAATTAAGGAGCCTAAGTAATATTGGTATTACTTAGGCTCTAAATTGCTCCTGCAATAATTTTTATTATTTTATCTAATGAACTATTACTTTCAATTTTAAAGCTACCTGCTTTAAGTTTTGTATCTAGTTTTAATTCTTTAGCCCTATTTAAAAATTCGGTTTTACTGTTAATTAAACCTTCTTTTAATAATATTTCAGCAATAGCAGGGCCTAAAGAACCTTTTGGTATCTTAATAACAACTATTTTATTATTTTGTGTGTCGTTTAAATTCGCATCCTTTTCAGATTCATTAAAATCTATTTGGTTATTTTCATTATCATTTTGAGTAGAATCATTTATTTCAGTATCATCTATTGGATTTTCAGACATATTATTTTCAGATATATCTATAGAAGTATTTTCGTTAATAGATGTAATACTACTATTATTTTTATTTGCATCTTCAGAGCTAATTAGTGGAGCTTTTACTAAGTTATCTGCAAATAGAATATCTAATCTCCAACCTATAATTCCAATAACTATAACTATTACTCCGATTATTATCACGTGATCTATGATATCGTACAAAAAGTCTTTAAATTTTTCAATAAAATTTTTCAATTTAGTCACCCCAAATAATGTTTTCTAACAAAATGATATCATATAAGGTAGTATAATTTCAATAAATAGAACTGATATGTATCTGTAATTTGTTGACAATTGAAAAAAATAATGTTTAAATAGAAAAAAATATAGATGATTTTAGCCTATTATTCTACAAATGAGAAAGGAGACGATTATGAAAGAGGTAATTATAAACAAAAACGAAAGCAATCAAAGATTAGATAGATTCTTAAAAAAATATATGCCTAAAGCCTCTAAAGGATTTTTATATAAGATGCTGAGAAAAAAAAGGATAAAGCTAAACGGTAAAAAAGCAAATCCGAATGATGTTATTAAAGAAGGAGATGTATTAAGCTTATACTTATCTGAAGACACGATAAATAAATTTAAAGAAGAATTTAAAATACAAAACAATAAAGTAGATATAGATATAGTATATGAGGATGAAAATATTATTTTAATAAATAAGCCTAAAGGAATGTTATCGCATTCTGATAGAGTAGATAGTAAAAATGACGTTGTAAATGCGTTAATAAGTTATTTATACAGTAAAGGTGAATATAATCCTAATGAAGAAAAGACTTTTATACCATCTATATGTAATAGACTAGATAGAAATACAAGTGGGATTATAATTGGAGCTAAAAATTTTACAACACTACAATTAATGAACAAAGCTATAAGAGAGAAAAAAATAAAAAAATATTATAAATGTATTGTAAAAGGGAAAATACAGAAAGATTTTAATATAAAGGGTTATATGTTAAAAGATACAAAAAAAAATAAAGCAAAGATTTTTCAAAACTATGTAAATGGGGCAAAAAAAATTGAAACAGGTATAAAAGTCTTGAAAAACAATGATAAATATAGTCTACTTGAGATTGATTTGATTACTGGAAGAACGCATCAAATTAGAGCTCATTTGTCTTATTTAGGACATCCTATTATTGGAGATATAAAATATGGAGATATTACTACAAATAGATTTTTCAAGGAAGAATATAATTTAGATAGTCAGTTTTTACATTCATATAAGATAAAATTTAATGGATTAGATGATTACCTAGCGTATTTAAATGGTAAAAGTTTTACTGCTAGTTTAGATGATTTATATAAAAAAATTATTAAACAACTATTTAGTTGATATTTTTGATATGTTTAAAAAATGATTTTTTGCATATCCTAATTGTGAGTAATCACAAGGAGGGTGAAAAGTTTGAAAGTAAGAGAAGTAATGACTACTAATGTTTCAGTTGCTAGAGAAAACAGCACAATAAAAGAAGTAGCAGACCAGATGAAAAGTCTAAATGTTGGTTCTATTCCAGTATGTGACAGCTCTAATAGACCTATAGGGATAGTAACAGATAGAGATATTGTTATTAGAGGATTAACGTCTGGAAGAGACAATTCTACACCTGTATCTAGTGTTATGACAACAAATGTAATATCTGTTTCTCCAGACACAGATATTCATGAAGCAGCAAGAATTATGGCTGATAATCAAATCAGACGACTTCCTGTTGTTGAAAATGGTAAACTTGTAGGTATATTATCAATTGGAGACCTTGCTGTAAGAGATATATATGTAAATGAAGCAGGAGATGCATTATCAAGTATTTCAGAACCAAGTAGACCAATGAAATAGTTCCTTTTTATAGGAACTATTTTTTTGCAGGATGTTATATATTTAACTATTGGGGTATTAAATATAATGTTAAGGGGGGAATGAAATGGCAGAAAAGATTAAAGTTAAATTAAAAGGTATAGGAGAATTTACTTTTAATAAAGGTATAAAGATTATTGATATAATAAAATTAATAAAAGTAGATGATGAGAAAAAATATTTAGGTGCTATAGTTGAAAATGAAGTTAGACACTTAGAATATCCTTTAATTAGTGATTGTAGTGTTGAGCTTTTGGATATTACTCATAAAGATGGATTGAGGATATACTCAAGAACTCTTTCTTTTATTTATATAAAAGCTTGTAAGGATTTGTTTCAAGATGCAAATATAACAATAGAACATTCATTGAGCAAAGGGTTATACAGTGAAATACATAAAGAGAATAATCTGACATTGGATGAAGTAAAAAGGATAAAAACTAGAATGCAAGAAATTATCAGTAAAGATATAAAAATAAAAAGAGAACTGATTAGTACTGACAGAGTGATACAAATTTTCACAAAGCAGAAAATGTTTGATAAGATAAATTTAATAAAAAACTTAAATAAAGAAAAAATGCATTTGTACAGTTTAGAAGATTATTATGACTCTTTTTATGGTTATTTAGCACCTTCAACTGGATATATCAACAGTTTTGATTTAATATATTATCATCCTGGATTAATATTAATGTTTCCAAGGAAAGAAAGTAATTTTAAAATCCCTAAGTTTGAGCAGCAGAATAAATTAGCCAAAGTTTTTAAAGAAGCAGAAACTTGGGGTGATATATTAGATATAGGATATGTTAGTAATTTGAATGAAAGAATATTAAATGGCACTATAGAGAATATAGTTTTAATATCTGAAGCATTACATGAGAAGAAAATTGCATATATAGCTGATAAGATAGCCGAAGATGAAGATAAAAGAATAATATTAATAGCTGGGCCATCTTCGTCTGGTAAAACTACTTTTGCGCAAAGATTATCAATTCAATTACAGACTAGTGGGAAAAAGCCTATTTCTATTTCATTGGACGATTATTTTGTCAATAGAGAGAATACTCCTAAAGATGAGAATGGAGAGTATGATTTTGAATCGATTGAAGCGATAGATATTGAAAAATTTAATGAAGATTTATTAAAACTTATTGCTGGTGAAGAAGTACATTTGCCAACATACAATTTTATTAAAGGAGTAAGAGAATATAAAGGTAGAATTTTAAAAATAGAAAAGGATCAACCAATAATAATAGAGGGTATTCATGGTCTTAATGATAAGTTGACTTTAGCTATACCTAAAAAGAATAAGTTTAAGATTTATGTAAGTGCATTGACTCAGCTTAATATTGATTCACATAATAGAATACCAACTACGGATTTAAGGCTTATAAGAAGAATTGTAAGAGATAGTAAATATAGAGGTAATGATGCAGAGAGAACTTTACAATTATGGGATTCTGTTAGAAGAGGAGAAGAAAAAAATATATTTCCATTTCAAGAAGAGGCAGATGTTATGTTTAATTCAGCTTTAGTATATGAATTAGCAGTACTAAAAAAGTATGCAATACCTTTATTGGAAAAGGTCAGCAAAGATGTACCATATTATGCGGAAGCTAAAAGACTATTAAAGTTTTTAAGTTATTTTAAAGATATAGATGATGAATCGATAATTCCAAATACTTCTATATTAAGGGAGTTCATTGGAGGCAGTTGTTTTAGAAAGGAATAGTCCTATTGACTATTCCTTTTATTTGTACTATCTTTATTATGTGTATAATAAAGATAGGAGATGAGATAGTTGAATGAGTTACTAAATAGAATAATAGAAAAAAACAGAGATATAACTAGTAGAGGAAAGGTAGCCACATATATACCTGCATTAAGTAAAGCAAATCCAAAGCATTTAGGAATTTGTGTAGCTGATATACAAGGTAATATCTATACAGCAGGTGAATATAGTATTAAATTTACGCTACAGAGTATTTCGAAAACGATTTCCTTAATGTTGGCTATAATGGATAATGGAGAAGAAGAAGTGTTTAAAAAAGTAGGAATGGAACCTACAGGAGATGCATTTAATTCAATAGTAAAACTAGAAATGATAAATCCGTCAAAACCACTAAATCCAATGATTAATGCAGGAGCAATTGCAATAGCGTCTTTAATAAAAGGGAAAGATGGAGACGAAAAATTTCAAAGGCTACTTAATCTTTTTAAAAAAATAACTGGTAATGATGATTTAAAAGTTAACCAAGAAGTATATTTATCAGAGAAAAGAACAGGTGATAGAAATAGATCTATGGCGTACTTTATGAGAGATGTTGGAATACTAGAAGGGGATGTAGAGGAGATTCTTGACGTATATTTTAAACAGTGTTCAATAGAAGTAGATTGTGTTGATATAGCTAAGATAGGACTTTTTTTAGCTAATAAAGGGAGAGTGCCACATACATCTGAAAAGATAGTTTCTGAGCATATAGCTAGAATAGTTAAGACATTTATGGTTACCTGTGGAATGTATAATGCATCAGGCGAGTTTGCGATAAAAGTTGGAATACCAGCTAAAAGTGGCGTTGGTGGAGGAATTATGGCTGCAGTACCTCATAAAATGGGTATTGGTGTATATGGACCAGCATTAGATGAAAAAGGTAATTCTATAGGCGGGTACGAAGTATTAAAAGAATTGTCTAGAGAGTTAAATTTAAGTATTTTTTAAAAGATTTCCTGATTAAGCAGGAAATTTTTTTTATACGCCGAAATTATTAAAATAGTCAGAATATACAGAAAATTTTTGTTTAAAATAGATATGTAAACTTATGTACTTTTATTGGGTATATTTCATAAATTAATTCTATAAAGATAATTTAAAGATAGTAGGTGATAAATTTGAAAAAGTATTATGAAATTAAAGGACATAGTGGAGACATTAAAATCTTTTTATCAGAAGAAGCTAAAAATAATTTAGAAGATTCAATTGGATCTTTAGTAGTACTATTCTATAATGGAAATTTAGTTATGACTTATCATCCTAAGAGAAGAGGATGGGAATTTCCTGCTGGCATAAGAGAAGAAGGAGAAACAGTCTTAGAATGCGCCACTAGAGAAACCTATGAAGAAACAGGAGCTGAATTATCAGAAATACAATCTATTGGATATTATACAGTACAAAGAGAAAATGAGATATTTAAATATGCTATATTTATAGGAGAAGTTGAGAAGTTTAATCCTAAGCCAAGATGGAGTGAAACTGATTTGGTAAAATTGTTTGATAGATTGCCAGAAAACATATCTTATGACGATGATGTATATAGCATAATAATAAATTACATTAAACATAGCAAAAAATAGTAAACTACTAGCCCTTTGAGCTAGTAGTTTCTTTATATACCTAGTACCCAGTACCAAGTACCTAGCACCAAGTACCTAGTATCCAGTACCCAAAATATTAACATAAATTAAAGAAAAAGTGGTATAATTAAATAAAGAGTCAGCTTGCAATTGGAGGTTATAGCATGGTAAGAAAGATATCAGTTTTTATACTGGTTATTTTAATCATATTTAATCTATCAGCTTGCAGTCAGCCTGAAAAGAATATAGATGATAATACTAAAGATGTTAAAGAAATAAAAGAAGAAAAAGATATAACATTATATTTTGCTGATGATAAGCTTATGAATTTAGTAGCAGAGAAAATAAAGGTACAAATAGATCAAGAACCATTAGAAGAAGTTATTTTAAATAATCTTAAACAAGGTCCTAAAAACGAAAAACTTAGAAGAACAATAGCTCCACATATACAGATATTAGGAGTAGATGTTGTTGATAGTATTGCACAAGTAAATATTTCGAGTAGTGGATTGCGTGGAGGTTCAACAGAGGAAGCATTTCTTATAGCATCTATTGTAAAGTCATTGACAGAATTAGATTACATAGATAAAGTTCAGTTTTTAGTAGATGGTAAGAAGGTAGAAACTTTGATGGGACATATTTATGTAAAAGAACCTTTTACGAGAGAATCAGTTCAAAATATTATAAGTTAAAAAAGGGATGCTTTAAGCATCCCTTAAAAATTAAGTTTATCCCTTCTCATTCCAATACTAAGAACTAGTCCAATACTTATTAAATTTGCTAATAGAAAAGTACCTCCATAACTAATAAAAGGCAAAGGTATACCCGTTACAGGCATTAAACCCATTGTCATTCCTATGTTTTCTATAATGTGGAAAGTAATCATTGAAGCTATACCTATAACTATCAAAGATCCCATAAGATCTTTTGAGTTTTTTGCAATCACTATAAGTCTGTATAACATAATAAAGTAAAGTAAAAGTAAAATAAGCCCTCCTATTAATCCTAATTCTTCACCAATTACAGCAAATATAAAATCAGTATGTTTTTCTGGTAGAAAGCCATATTGTGTTTGTACTCCATGAAAGAGCCCTCTACCAAGTAATTTACCAGAACCAATTGCTATTTTTGATTGTATAACCTGATAACCTGACCCCATTGCATCACGACTAGGATCAATAAAAACTCTAATACGTTCTTTTTGATAATCTTTTAGTAAAAAAAACCATAAAATAGGAAAGCTTAATAGTGCAGAACCAGTAGCATACAAAATATATTTAATATCTAGACCTGCTATAAATAACATTATTGAGATAAAAAATATAAAAACAGTGGCTGTCCCAAAATCAGGTTGCATAAGAATTAATACAACTGGGGTTAAAGAAAATATGAGTATTTTGGTTAATGTAAAAGGTTCATTAAGTCTTTCTTTATTATTATCTATAAATTTTGCTACAGAGATTATAGTACCTATTTTTACGATTTCTGAAGGTTGGAAACTAAAACCTCCAATAGATAACCAGCTTCTAGCACCCCAAGCTTCTTCGCCAGTTCCAAATAATAAAACTGCTATTAGTAAAAGATTACAAAATCCATATATTAAAAGATATAATCTACCAAATGTATCATAATTAAATAAGATTAAAATAAATATAGCAATTAAACCTAAAACAAATGAAGTGATTTGAGTTTTAAGAAAGGGGTTCTTAATAAGCTGTTTTAATAAGTTTATTCCTAATTGTATATCACTTCCTTTAGTTTTAGAAGTTGCGCTTGCAATTACTATGAAACCATATATACATAATAAAACTATTGTTATAAATAATATATAATCAAATTTTCTCCAAAGTTTTCTTTCTAACATATTTTAGCTTTTCCTTTCTCTTAAGTTCTCTTAAGCTATTTAAATTATATCACATATTTAATATACATGAAATAATTCTAATCTTTCATTTTACAAATTAAAGTCATTAAACATATTTCCTGGAAGAATACTAGGCTGATATTCATTAATTTTTTTATTATATATATACTCTTTTATAATACTATTTTTATTACTGATAATGTATTCTAATTTTTGAATAAAACTATCTATTTCTTCCAAATTATTATACATACCAAAACTTACTCTAACTAATCCAGGAGTATTTCTAAAATTACCCATTAGCAATTCTTTTTGGAGTTTTGCTATTTCCTCTTGACTAAGTCCTAGTAGGTAATGAATGTATGGATGAGCACAGAAACAACCATGTCTAACTCCTATCCCACCTTCATAAGACAGCAATGAAGCTAACAGGTTGTGAGGGATATTTGACACATTAAAAGTGACTACTCCAACCATGTCTTCAGACTGTTTATAAACAGAGTAAATTTTTATATTAGGAAGAGATTTAAGTTTATCAAGTAAATGTGTTGTTAGTATTTTTTCATGTTCTTTTATGCTTTCCATTCCTATTTCTTCTAATATTTTAATTGCTTGTATAAGTGCAACGGCACCGATAACATTAGGAGTACCTGCTTCTTCTTTATCAGGCAAATCTGCCCAAAGTTGATTATATTTTGTTACGCTTATAATTGTTCCTCCTCCTACGTATTCAGGAGCACCTTCTTTAAATATTTTTCTAGGACCAATTAAAACTCCTGTGCCAAATGGTGCATACATTTTATGAGCTGAAAAAGCTAGAAAATCAATATAATCATCATCTTTATATCCTTTCATATTGATTTTTCTGTGAGGAATAAGTTGAGCAGCATCTACAAGTATCATAGCTCCATATCTGTGACTGAGTGAGGCTATATAATGAATATCATTTACATAACCTGTTACATTTGAAGCTCCTGTAACTGCAACTAATTTTACTTTACCTTTATAAGTTTTTAATTTTATCTCTAGATCGTCTAAGTCAAGTCTGCCATCTTTAAGTAGATTTACATGTAACGTTTTAGCTTTATTTCTCCAAGGTAAATCATTTGAATGATGCTCCATTAGAGTAGTAATTACTATATCTTCATTAGAGAGAGCTAATCTATATGAGAGCTTGTTGATAGCTTCTGTTGTATTCTTAACAAAAATAGATACGTTTTTTTCTTTATCACAATTTACAAAATCTAAAACTATTTCATGTGCCTTGTCATAAATTTCAGTTGATATTTTAGATTTATATCCAGTTCCTCTATGAATACTAGAATACCATAGTAGAAATTCATTTATTTTATCTTGAACTGGTTTAATGGTTGGAGTGCTTGCTGCATTGTCAAAATTGATATATCTAACCTTTTTACCACTTCTTAATAATACCTTTTTATCTAAACCTACAATATATTTACGAATGTTTGATATAGTGTATGTTTTGCTTTGAAACATAAAAATCCTCCTTCAGATATAGATTAAAAAATAAGGTATTATGAGCGCTATTTTTTCAATTCATTAAGTAACATAACTTTGTCAATAGTCTGTATATTATTCATTTTATGAAGATTTAGTTTGATTGACACTTGAGGTTTTATGCTATAATGCTGTATATAGTACTTAATTTAGGGTGATAGTTATGTTATATTTTATTTGTGCTTTTTATAATGAAGCAAAACCAATAATAAATTTTTATAAATTAAAAAGGGTTAATGAAAATAAGTTTTTTCAAGTTTTTGAAAACGATGATATAAAGTTAATCATATCTGGAATTGGCAAAATAAATTCTGCGGTAGCTTTAGCTCATATTGTTTCTAAATATGGTATTTCTGATGAAGACATTATTATAAATATAGGTATTTGTGGAAGTAAAAGTAGAGAAATTGGAGAGGCAGTACTTGTTAATAAGATTCATGATATTGAAACAGGAAGAGATTATTATCCAGATATATTGATTAAACATCAGTTTGAAGAGGGGACTTTAGAGACTTTTTCAAAGCCAGTAGTTGATTTTGATATAAAAGATATATGCGATATGGAGGGAAGTGGCTTTTTTAAGGCTTCATCAAAGTTTTTTTCTCCTCATCAAATTCAGCTTATAAAAATTGTCTCTGATCATTTAGATGGTGCGAGACTGACAGGTGAATTTGTTGAGAAATTGGTAGAAAAAAATATTATTACGATAGATGATTATATAAATAAAATGAAAAACAGTTTTGTAAAAAAGGATTTACTTAATGATTGGGACAAAAATATGATAGATAAGATAAGCTTAGTACTTAATTTAACAGAAAGTCAAAAAATTCAGTTTAATAAGGCTTATATTGGATATAAGATAAGGGAAAGTAAAAGTCCAAAATTTGTAGAAAATATACTTAATGTAAGGGTGCAAGATAAAAATGAAAGTAAAAGAGAGTTCAAGAAGCTTATCAATAAGCTATATGAATAGTTTTTCACATATTTATGTAGAAAAAGATGTTTTAAATCACCATATAACTTTAGAAATATTAAGTAAATTCCCGAAGAGTAAGGTAATAGAAATAAAAAACTACAAAGATGTTTTCAATAGACCAAAACAGAATTTTATAATTCAAAAAAAATCTCCTAAGTTGATATTGGCTAAAAAAACGGGTAGCTATTTGTATGAAGGTTCACCTATCTGTGAAGATTTTGGAGAAACTTTATTTTATTATTCTTCAAATATATTTAATTGTATTTATGATTGTGAATATTGCTATTTAAGAGGTTTATATACATCCTCTAATATTGTAATTTTTGTTAATATAGAAGATTATTTCGAAGAAATCATTAAAACAACTAAAGGTAAAAGAGCTTATATATGTATTTCATATGACTCAGACATATTAGCTTTTGAAAATATAACTGGTTTTGTGAGAAAATGGATTCAATTTGCAAAAAAGAACGAAAATCTACTTATAGAAATAAGAACTAAAAGTAACAATTTTAAAAGTATTAAAGAATTAGAAATACCAGAAAATATTATATTTGCTTGGACATTGTCGCCTCAAGAAATAGTTGATAATTTTGAACATAAGACACCTAGTCTTATGTCAAGACTAAGTGATATAAAATTAGCTATTTCAAAAGGGTTAAAAGTAAGGATATCTCTTGAACCTATCATGAAAATTAAAGGGTTTGAATCGATTTATGGTAAATTTATAGATAAAGTATTTACAGAAATGCCATCAGATGCTATAAGAGATGTTAATATTGGAGTATTCAGAATGAGTGAAGAGCATATAAAGAGACTAAGGAGGTTAGATAAATATTCTAAGGTGTTTGGTTATGATTTTAAAAAGGAAAATGGAGTTATAAGCTATTTTGATGAAGATTATTTAAGAGACTTTGTAAGAAAAAGATTGATTAATTATATTGATAAAAAGAAGATATATTAGAGGTGATATTAATGTTTTTAGGATGTCATTTGACAATTTCTAAAGGTTATTCAAATGCTGTAGAAATAGCACTTAGCATAGGAGCTAATACTTTTCAGTTCTTTACAAGAAATCCTAGAGGTGCAAAAGCAAAAGCTTTGGATATGGATGATATAAGAAATTTTGAAAAAATGTTAGCTGAATATAAATTTGGTCCATTAGTGGCTCATGCTCCATATATACTTAATCTTGCTTCACATAAAGAAGATACTTGGAATTTAGCAAAAAGAGTGATTAAAGAGGATTTAGAAAGATTAGAAAGTATTCCTTGTCCATATTTTACATTTCATCCAGGCAATCATCTAGGCAAGGGTATAGACTATGGAATAGAAAGAATAGCTCAAGGACTTAATGAGATAATTACAGGCAATGAAAATACTATGATTTTATTGGAGACAATGTCTGGAAAGGGAACAGAGGTAGGATATACATTTGAGCAAATAAGGGATATACTTGATAAAGTGAAATACTCTGAACTGATAGGAGTTTGTCTAGATACCTGCCACATATATTCAGCAGGGTATGATATAGTTAATGAACTGGATAATGTTTTAGAAGAGTTTGATAAAATTATAGGTATTGATAAACTAAAAGCTATACATCTAAATGATAGCATGAAAGAGTTTGGCAGTAGGAAAGACAGACATGAAAAAATAGGAAAAGGAACTATAGGGCTTGAAGCTATTTTAAACGTATTAAATCATCCTCAGCTAAAAGATTTACCATTTATTTTAGAAACTCCTAATGAGCTTGAGGGATATAGAGATGAGATAAAGTTATTGATAGTTCAAAGCTATTAGACAACAGGTTAGCTTTATAGCTTGAAAATAAGCTTTTATTTTAGTAAGTAATTGAACTACAAATTTGTTTTAAAAGACCTATTGATATTAAATTATCGATAGGTTTTATTTTTTAATCTTATAAAAATTTTAGTTTGATATAAATTAAAAATATAGTTGTATTTTCGAAAAAAAGGGTATATAATAATATACAGATGAACATATGAATAGGTATTCATATATAAAGAGAGGCAAAGGGGTGTTTAGATGAGCAAAAAAATTCGAAAAGAACTGATATTAGAAGGATTAGATTGTGCAAATTGTGCAGCGAAAATAGAAGCAAAAGTAAATGGATTAGCTGATGTTAAGACAGCAAATCTGAATTTTATAACTAAGACACTAACAATTGAAATAACTGATGAAAATAAAATAGAATCAGTTATTTTAGAAACGAAGGATATTGTAAAAAAGCTTGAACCACATGTAATTGTTAAAGAAAAAATTATAGAAAAAGTATCAAAAAAGGTATTAGTCTTAATGGGTCTTATGTGTGCTAGTTGTTCAGCTAAAATTGAATCAAAGGTAAAAGAAATAAAGGGAGTAAAAAATGCTTATGTAGATTTTGCAGCTGGAAAATTAATTATCGAGGCTAATAAAAAAGATTTAAATAGAATAACAAAAGAAGCGATAGAAATAATAAAGAAAATAGAGCCAGAAGTAGATGTAATTGATGAAAGTAAAAATAAAGAAAAACATAATGGACACACTCATGAGCATGAACATGGACATAGTCATAGCCATGGCCATTCTCATGGAGAAGGAGATAATAAAAAAGAGCTTAAAAGATTATTAACAGGAGCAGCTATTTTTAGTATAGCTATAATTTTTAAATTTACGTTTTGGACTGAGTTTATTCTGTTCTTTATAAGTTATATATTAATAGGAGGAGAAATATTATTAAGAGCAGGCAAAAATATATTAAGAGGTCAAGTGTTTGATGAAAACTTTTTAATGGCTGTAGCAACAATAGGAGCTTTTGCAATAGGAGAGTTTCCAGAAGGTGTAGCAGTTATGTTATTCTACCAAGTTGGGGAATTTATGCAGGATTTAGCTGTTAATCGTTCTAGAAAATCTATTGCTGAACTTATGGACATTAGACCAGATTATGCAAATCTTAAAGTTGGAGAAGATATAAAGAAAGTATCACCAGATGAAGTTAATATTGGAGACATAATTGTAGTAAAGCCTGGTGAAAAAGTTCCACTAGATGGAATAGTTGTAGAAGGTAAATCTATGGTAGACACATCTGCATTAACAGGTGAATCTGTACCGAGAGATGTTAATGTTGGAGATGAAATATTAGGCGGTTTCATTAATAAGAATGGTCTTTTATCTATTAAAGTAACTAAGGAATTTGGAGAGTCTACTGTATCTAAGATACTTGATTTAGTACAAAATGCAAGTAGTAAAAAAGCTCCAACTGAGAACTTTATAACAAAATTTGCAAGATACTATACACCTGTAATAGTATTTAGTGCTTTAGCTTTAGCTATTATTCCTCCGCTTGTGATTGAAGGTGCTACATTTTCAGAATGGATCTATAGAGCGCTTGTATTTTTAGTAATATCATGTCCTTGTGCTTTAGTTGTATCTATACCATTAGGGTTCTTTGGAGGTATAGGAGGAGCATCTAAGAGAGGAATTCTTGTAAAGGGTGGAAACTATCTAGAAGCTTTAAATAATGTAGATACTGTAGTGTTTGATAAAACAGGTACTTTAACTAAAGGTGTATTTAAAGTTACTGAAATAAAGGTGAAAAATGGTATTTCTAGAGAGCAGTTATTAGAATTTGCTGCATATGCAGAAAGTTATTCTAATCATCCTATTGCAGTTTCGATTTTAAACGAATATGGAAAAGAAATAAATAAAGATGATATAGAGAGCTATGACGAAATTTCTGGACATGGGATTAAAGCAGTTGTAAAAGGTAAAGTTGTACTTGCAGGAAATGATAAGCTGATGAAGAAAGAGAACATTGACTATGAAAATGTTGATGCAGCTGGAACTATTGTTCATGTAGTAGTAGATAAAAAATATGCAGGTTATATCATTATTTCAGATGAAGTAAAAGAGGATTCTGAAAAAGCTATAAGAGAGTTAAAAGCTATTGGCATAAATAAAACTGTAATGCTTACTGGAGATAATAAAAAAGTAGCTGATATTGTAGGTAAGAAGCTAGGGTTAGATAAGGTTTATGCAGAGCTTTTACCTCAACATAAAGTAGAAATGGTTGAAATGCTGGAAAATGAAAGACAAACTAAAGGAAAGTTAATATTTGTTGGAGATGGTATAAATGATGCACCAGTTCTTGCTAGGGCTGATATAGGAGTAGCTATGGGAGGATTAGGTTCAGATGCAGCCATTGAAGCAGCAGATGTAGTGCTTATGACTGATGAACCATCAAAACTTGTTACTGCAATTAAGATTGCAAAAAGAACTAGAAAAATAGTATGGCAAAACATTATATTTTCATTAGGAGTGAAAGGAATAGTTCTAGTTTTAGGTGCATTAGGATATGCAACAATGTGGGCCGCAGTATTTGCAGATGTGGGTGTTGCTTTAATAGCAGTATTAAATGCAATGAGAGTTTTAAATGTAAATAATATTTAATTAGTATACCTCGGGCTTTATGCCCGAGGTATTTTATTCTTGGGTTATTATAATAACTCCATTAGCTAAACCATAAACATTACCTGCTAATACTCTACCTAGTTCAGAAGCTATTTTCTCTTGAGACTCTTTGTCCTTGGCTAAAAAAGTAGGAGCACTTGAGTGAATTACTAAATTTTTGTCTAGAGTAACAACAGCTAATATACTTCTTGTTTGGCTTTCTTTCATTTATATTAAACTCTCCTTTGATTTTATTTAGTTTTTTCTTGTCTTTTTTTATTCATTTCAAGTATAGGAACATTAAGAATAATTTCTTTCAACTTATCTGTATCTTTAACAATGGGAACGATAACTAAAGCTAATTCTCCTGTATCAAAATTTCTTCTAGTAGATACATATCTTTCAAGTCCAAGTAGTCTAGAACATTCATGAATAATGGCTGTTCTCTGTCCTTGATGATTTAATATTATTTTTTCATTATCACCTTTAGGTTTCAATATAACTCCAATTCCATTTTTTAATATCCTTTCTCTAGTAGCAGATAAACCAACATTCATTACGAAAATATCTCCAACATATAAATTTGATCCGTCTTTGAATTCAAGAGGGGCTTCTTCTATAGTAATAATATCCTTTAGTGTATGTCCTTTAGTGTATTGCTTAAGAAGACTTGCAACAATAAAGCCAATTACTGCTGCAAGAATTAATATTATGAAATTAGTTTTGATATATTTTCTTATCATAAATGCAGATATAGTAGTTGTGAGAGAAACAATCATAACAATATAATTTCTGGCCTCAAAGGTTTTAGCTATACCATCAATGTAAGATTCACCTCTAGGAGCATAACTATCTCTTTCAAGTGAATGAAGAGTTTCTTTTTCCATCTTTCTAATATCTCTAAATTGCTGTATAGCTAAAGCTAAAAAAGTTACAGCAACGTAGTTTTTACCCAATAGAGCTGGATAAGCAACTGCTCCAATAGCTGCTGCTATAAAGCCTGTTGTTAAATGAATTAAATATCCATTTGGGAAAGTAGGGTATTGTCTTACATCTCCTCTGAGCATCCACCATCTACTTATAAAGCCGACTAAGATACCTATTGATATAAATAGCAAAACATGTAATTCAAGAAGATGATTTTGTTGCATATTAATTCCCCTTAATTCATTTTTTTGTTATTTTTTTCAACAATAAGTTTTTATATACATTAACTATCAAGAAAGTTGAAATAAATAAAGGTATTGCTTATAAGTTTGATAATGTTTAGAAAAGTTGTATATCTAATATATATGAATAAACTTACCAATGTATAAAGATAATATATATATGATTAGCAGGAGGGATTTTTAGTGCAAGGAATATTAGTAAGTATATTGGTAGGTTTATGCACTGGAGTAGGAGCATTACCTTTTTTATTTATAAAAAAAGTTCCACAAGCTTTAAAGGATGGGCTTTTAGGTTTTGCTAGTGGTATTATGGTATTTGCAAGTTCATTTAATTTAATACAGCCAGCTTTAAAAGATGGCAACTTGTTAAGTGTTATTGGAGGTATAATAATAGGAACGATGATATTGACCTTTATAGAGCATCTTATACCTCATACACATACAAAAAACTATGATGAAAATGATGATAGTAGCGTGCTTAAAAAAAATATACTTTTGGCAATAGCTGTTGCTATTCATAATGTACCAGAAGGTTTTGCTATAGGAGTCGGATATGGAACTGGAAATGTAAGTACAGGTTTAAGTTTAGCGTTAGCTATAGGAGTTCAAAATATTCCAGAAGGGCTAGTAGTTGCTGCACCATTAATTGAAGGTGGATATCCAAGAGGTAAAGCACTTCTTTTTTCTTTTTTAACAGGAATAGGAGAACCTATTGCTGCTGCTATAGGCTTTTTTGCTGCAAGATTAACAGATAAATTACTGCCTTTTATACTTTCAATAGCTGCAGGAGCTATGTTTTATGTAGTTTCGCATGAATTAATACCAGAAAGTCACTGTAATAATAATGAGATGTTAGCCACATATGGATTTATCATAGGATTAATACTTATGATAATCTTTAGAACCGTTATTGGAGAGTAGAAATACTCTCTTTTTAAAATTGTATTGAATTTTTTAAAAGCTATTCGAATATTTTTTAAAAGGGTCTATAATCTTTTGAAACAAAACCTCTTATTATTGGGAATTCCAATTATAATATATCCAATAATAGGCAAAACTTTAAAGTAGTATTTAAAGTTAGGGAAAAATAGGAGTAATAGGAAGTGATGTTATGATAAATAAAAACAAAATTAATATTTTTACTGATTGTTTAAAAATTATATTTATTACATTGGTGATAACTGTTTTAATTGAGAAGTATATAATAGGCATTACTTTAGTAAAAGGAGGATCTATGCTATATACAATTAACAATAATGACAGGTTACTTATTAATAAATTATCATATATCTATAAAAAACCTTCACGTGGAGATATAATTATTTTTAAACCACCACTAAAGAATAGGAAAGATGAACTATTTATTAAGAGAGTTATTGCAGTAGAAGGTGATAAGTTTAAGATTGTAGGTAATCATGTATACATAAATGATGAACTTCTGATAGAAAAATACATAAGAGATGAAAAATATATAGAAAGAGATTATAATATTTTACAGGGGACTGTGCCAAAGGGCTATGTTTTTGTTTTAGGTGACAATCGAAATAATAGTAATGACAGTAGGACTTTTGGATTTGTACCAATAGAAAATATTAAGGGGAAAGCTTTAACAAAGATATGGCCTATTAAAGGAGTTACTACATTAGCAGTTGAGTATCCTAAAGATGGTGATGGAATAACAGATTAAAGGATGAGTATGATGAATTTAAAGAAATTTATAAAAGAAAAAGCAATAGAAGTTGGATTAGATATAATAGGGTTTTGCAGTTCAGAGCCATTTCATGAGATGAAGGAATATTTAGTACTCAGAAAACAGAAAGGGTATGTAACAGAATTTGAGTCAATAGATATAGAATCAAGGATTAATCCTAAAAAAATTATGTCATCAGCAAAAACGATAATTGCTGCTGGCCTCTCATATAATATCGATTTTAATAATAATGATAAAGAGAATATTTTACAAGGTAGACTTTCCAAATCTTCATGGGGAATAGATTATCACAATGTGTTATATGGAAAATTAGAATCATTAGTTAGTCATTTGAAAAAGATTAAAGATATAGAATATAAAATTTTTGTTGATACTGGTCCTCTAGTAGATAGAGAAATAGCTAAAAGAGCAGGGATAGGTTGGTATGGTAAAAACTGCTTAATAATAAATGATGAATATGGCTCTTTTATTTTTATTGGGTATATTATAACTAATCTTGAGATTGAAGTTGATAGTGAATCTGTTAGTAATTGTGGGAATTGCAGACTTTGCTTAGATGCTTGTCCAACAAAAGCACTAGAAGATGATTATATTTTAAATCCTAAAAAGTGTATTTCATATCTTACGCAAACAAAAGAGAAAATTCCATATGAATTAAGAGATAAAATGAATACTAAAATATATGGATGTGATACTTGTCAATTAGTTTGTCCAAAGAATAAGAATGCTAGAAAAGGTAAAACTAAAGAGTTTATTCCAAAAGTAACAGGTGGATATTTAGATATTGTTGAAATGTTTAATTTATCAAACAAAGAGTTTAAAAGGAAATATGGTCATATGGCAGGGAGTTGGAGAGGGAAAAATATTTTAAAAAGAAATTGTATTATAGCATTGGGCAACTTAAGAGATAAAAGAGCTATAGAGCTACTAAGTAAAGCTTTAGGAGATTCAAGTCTAATGATTAGGGAGTATTCAGCTTGGGCATTAATGAAAATAGATAGGAAGCTAGGGAAAAAAATGTTACTATCACATTTAGAAAAAGAAAAATCAATAGAGATCAAAGAAGAGATACATAAACTTATTGACTATTTTGATAGGATAGTAGATTAATTATGTTAAAAATATGACAAAATATTAAAAATATTTATCAATGAAGGAAAAATGGTTTTAAATGTGGTATATTAATATTGGTTATGTATTTTGATTTAATATATTATTTTTAGGGAGGTCAAGTATATGAACGGTAAAATGAAAGTTGTGTTAAAGGATAAACCTGGTGTTGGAGCAGTGCTTGCAGAAAAAGATATACCTAAAATAGGACCTAATGATGTTTTGGTTAAAGTTTTAGCGACTTCTATATGTGGTACAGATTATCATATTTATAGCTGGGATGAATGGTCACAAAAAAGGATTAAACCACCAAGAGTAATGGGCCATGAATTTGCTGGTGA
This sequence comes from Caloranaerobacter sp. TR13, assembly GCF_001316435.1. Lineage (NCBI taxonomy): Bacteria > Bacillati > Bacillota > Tissierellia > Tissierellales > Thermohalobacteraceae > Caloranaerobacter > Caloranaerobacter sp. TR13. Next base: position 36,635 of record NZ_JXLL01000007.1, on the reverse strand, counting down.
AGTTGTAGAGGTTGGTAGTAATGTAAAATCTGTAAAAGTTGGAGATATAGTTTCAGCTGAGACTCATATTGTGTGTGGAGTTTGTCCTCTTTGTACAACAGGTAATGCACATATCTGTGTAAACACTGAAATATTAGGTGTTGATACTGATGGTACATTTGCAGAATATGTAGCAATACCTGAAAGTAATGCTTGGGTAAATGATAAAGATGTTCCTGTAGAATTACTATCAATACAAGAACCATTAGGTAATGCAGTACATACTGTATTAGCTGGTGAAATTGTTGGAAAGAGTATTGCTGTTGTAGGTTGTGGACCAATAGGATTAATGGCTGTAGCTGTTGCAAAAGCGGCAAGTGCTTCGAAGGTTATTGCTATTGAAGTAAATGAATACAGAATAGAATTAGCTAAAAAAATGGGAGCTGATGTTGTTATAAACCCAATCAAGGAAAACGTTATCGAAAGAGTACTAGAGGAAACTTCTGGATATGGAGTAGACGTTATTGCAGAAATGTCTGGTAATGTTACGGCAATAAAGCAAGCATTTAAATATATCAAGTTAGGTGGAAGAATGTCATTACTTGGAATTCCTGCTAAAAATGTTGAGCTAGATTTTGCAAATGATATTATATTCAAAGGGATAACAATGCAAGGTATAGTTGGTAGAAGAATGTATGATACATGGCATCAAGTAAAAGGACTACTTGCTTCAGGCAACTTAAATCTTGAGCCTATAATTACTCATAAATTACCATTAGAAGAATTTGAAAAAGGTATGGAGCTAATGAAGAGTGGTAATTGTGGAAAGGTAGTATTATATCCTAATAAATAATTTATTTTTAAGGAGGTAAAACTATGAGTAATGTGCATGAGTTAACATTCTTGAAAGAAAAAATTCAAGAGCTAAAAGACCAAGGAGTTTATAGAAAATTACCGATATTGGAAGGAGCAAATGAAGCAGAGGTAATACTTAATGGTAAAAGAGTTATAAATCTTTCATCTAATAACTATTTAGGTTTTGCAAACCATCCAAGACTTAAGAAAGCTGCAATTGAAGCAGTTGAAAAATATGGTGTTGGAGCAGGAGCAGTAAGAACTATAATAGGTAATATGGATTTACATGAAGAATTAGAAGAATTACTTGCTAAATTCAAAAGAGAAGAAGCAGCTATGGTATTCCAATCAGGATTTAATTGTAATGCAGGTACAATTCAGGCTATTACTGAAAAAGGTGACTTGATAGTATCTGACGAATTGAATCATGCAAGTATTATAGATGGTTGTAGATTGAGTAAGGCTGATAGAGCTGTATATAAGCATTCAGATATGGACAGTTTAGAAAAAGTTTTAAAAGAAAACAGAGATAAATATAGAAATATCTTAATTATTACTGATGGTGTATTCAGTATGGATGGAGACATAGCTAAACTTCCTGAAATAGTAGAACTTGCTGAAAAATATGAAGCTATGACTTATGTTGATGATGCTCATGGTTCAGGAGTTTTAGGTGAAAGTGGTAGAGGAACTGTTGACCATTTTGGTTTACATGGTAGAGTAGATTTCAGTATTGGTACATTATCAAAAGCTATTGGTGTTATTGGTGGTTATGTTGCAGGAAGCAAGACAATGCAAGAATGGTTAAATCATAGAGGAAGACCAATATTGTTCAGTACTGCTTTACCACCAGCAGCAGTAGGAGCTATAATCGAAGCTATTAAAATGCTTATGGAAACTACAGAATATACTGATAGATTATGGAAAAACGCAAGATACTTCAAAGAAAAACTTGGTCAATTAGGATTTAATACAGGAAATAGTGAAACTCCAATAACTCCTGTAATAATTGGAGATGAAGCTAAGACAATGGAATTTAGTAGAAAGTTATTTGAAAATGGAGTTTTCGTATCAGGTATAGTATATCCAACTGTGCCTAAAGGAACTGGTAGGGTAAGATGCATGGTAACTGCTGGACATACTGAAGAACAATTGGACAGAGCAGTTGCAGCGTTTGAAAAAGTTGGAAAGGAAATGAATATATTAAAATAATATAAGGTGCCAATGTGGCGCCTTAATTTTTTAAGTAAGAAATTATAAAATTTCAAAATCTGTGGTAAACTTGTGGTTAAATTGATCTATTTGTATTAGGGCTAATAATCTATTGAAAGTGATCTTTCAATTTCAATTTGTACCTTTGAAGAGATTGTATTTTCACATCCTATAATCCATCCGTGCATGAAAGGAGGTTGAGGTTTGGGTGCAGGTAATGGTTTCACTGATTCGATATAGTTACGAGTTACTTCTGGAAATCTATCTTTAGCTACTACAAGTGTTGGAGTATGCTTCCCTAAATGTGCAAAAACAGAGCTTGAAACACTATCGAAAGGGTTTTGTATAGATGTAAAAGTAAAGGCATGACCTCCCTTATAATTTCTTCCCCATCCGAATTCGCCATCTGGGCTCTTATAATTTGCAAAATTAACAGCAATTTCATAAGGGGTATTACCAGAAATGCGATCTACAAATTTCACGTTTAGTTTACGTATCTCATCCTCAACTTTATTCGATATAGTTTTGGTACTACCTATAATAAATACATTAGGATTTTTAGTAGCCTGAATTACATTACGTGTATATAACGGTAGCTGGTATTTTGTAGTGAACAATATAATATCTCCCATATGTGCTGCCCAGGCACAGGCACACAATCCCTCCTTATAGTTTTCTCCTGATACAATCATAATATTTTGTGGAAAGTTTAGATATTCTGCTATTTTGGCTGATGTTTCTAAAATGTTAGTACCCGATATTCTCTTGATTTTAAATCCCATCATCATAAGTTGTTGGTCAACAATGTATGGAACTCCGCCAACTATGAAAATTTGTATTCCATTTACACCCTTAGGTCTTAATTTTAGGATTTGTTTTACGGTATCAAAATCAATATAGTTCATATGAGTAAAGAGAATTGGAGCGTTACGTGGAAAATGAACAAGAGACGTAGCAGCAAAAGCGTCCTGAAATAGTTCTCCGTTTACAAGAATAATAGAATCAGGAGATTTATCTGCATAAGCAACATTTGATATAGCTATGGCATTTTTAAAAATATTTCCTCCACAGATACGTGTTGTATTTAATGTATTTTTTATTCTATTAAGGTTCATAAATAAATCCTCCTCTACACAGTTTGCTAATAACAGCTTATGTATATTTATAATAAATAGTTACATAGTAAAATATAAGATTGCTTAAAACATTAATTTATGATGAAAAAAATCTAAAACATTATTTATGAATGATTGGAAATGGCTGAGAATTTAGCTTGCCCCCAATTTCAATTTTATTGAGGTAGTGGATTTTTATATGATAAAATGAAATACAACAAAAAGCTAAAATGATTGAGGTGAGGGTATGATAATTGGAGCTTGTACAATTGAATTGTTTATATATGAAGCAAATTCACTAAAGGATAAAAGACAGGTAGTGAAGAGTATTATAGGGAAAATTCAATCAAGGTTTAACGTTTCTATTGCTGAAGTAGGTTTAAATGATACTTGGAGAAAATCCATAATAGGATTTGCCTGTGTTAGTAACGATACAGCTCATACAAATAGTATTATTTCAAATGTTATCAATTTTATTGAAAATGATGGGAGAGTTGAAATAACAAATTATGACATAGAGATATTGTAATTGGAATGTAATTAGTGTAAGATGTAAAGCTACAAATAGTTAAAAGGAAGGACGAGATATATGAAAACAATACTTAATAAAAATGAAATAAGTGAAATACTTAAAATATTAAGTGAGCTTTATCCAGAAGCTAAATCAGAACTTAATTATTCAAATGCTTTTGAATTATTGATAGCCACTATATTAGCAGCTCAATGTACTGATAAAAGAGTCAATCAAATTACAGAGAAACTATTTAAGAAATATAAAAAGCCAGAAGACTATCTTATGCTGACTGAAGAAGAATTAGGTAAGATGATAAAAAGCTGTGGTTTTTATAGAAATAAAAGTAAGAACATACTAAAAACTTGTGAGATTTTAGTAAACAAATATGACAGTAAAGTTCCTAATAGCAGAGAAGAGTTAATGAAGCTACCAGGGGTTGGTAGAAAAACAGCTAATGTTGTATTAAGTAATGTTTTTGGGGAAGATGCTATAGCAGTAGATACTCATGTTTTTAGAGTATCTAATAGGATTGGTTTGGCTTCAAGTGATAATGCTTATGATACAGAAAAAGATTTAATGAGAAACATCCCACAAAAACTTTGGTCAGATGCTCATCACTGGCTTATATATCATGGAAGAAGAGTTTGTAAAGCAAGAAGACCAAAATGTGAGATTTGCCCACTAACAAAATATTGCCTTTATTATAAAAATATATAATTAAAATATTGTATATGTTTGAGGCATAGAGAATAAATAGGTTTTGTAAGTTTTTCTCCATGCCTCTTATTTCATTTTTGTTGTCTTTTAAATTAATCAAAAATTAAAATTTTAGAGGAATTTGCTAATAAATGGAGAATTTCAATAGATATTGTAAAGCCAAAATCACTGTATTGAACAGATAGTTTACTTAAGAATTGAAAGGAGATGGGGGTATGGAGGATAAATAATAGTATAAAAACATACGTAAGTAGATATTAACAAACCTATATTCGTAACCCCTACTATATTATATTAAAAAGTGAACTAAAGTTCGTAAATACTAGAGCTAGCTGAAATTAAAAAGGAGGTAAACCTATGGAAATAATAGATGCACATGTACATTCTCTGGCATGTGGTATTATGTGTGGAGGACAAGTAGATACTAGCTATAAAACAGTAAGAGAAGGATTGAAAAATAGGGGTATAGACAAAGCTGTTTTTGTTCCTATTAATGATATATCTTGGCAACCTGTTGATGAAATGAATGATTATATGATTAGTATAATTAAAAATGACAAAGACATAGTAGGATTCATTGATATAGATATAAGTAAAATGCATTATGCGGGTGGGATTAAAAAAATAGAAACAAAAATAATTGAATTGTATGAAAGGGGTTTAAAAGGAATAAAAATTCATTTACAGAACTTAGGAGTTAATGGAGACGACTGGAGACTATTGGCTATATATAGATTAGCTGGGGAGATAAATATACCTGTTATGATTCATTGTTATCCAGGTTCATCACCAGGATTAATAGAAAATTCTCATCCAAAATATATTGAAAAGATAGTTAGAGTTTTTCATAAGACAAGTTTTATAATTGCCCATTTTGGAGGAGTACCATATTTTAATTTAATGCCGTGGTTAAATTACGATAATGTTTACTTTGAGACTTCAGGAGTATTACCAATTTTAAAAAAGAATATTGGCATTGAAAAAGTAAAACTAATATTTGAAGAAATTGGATATGATAAGATTTTTTTCGGTTCAGACTTTCCGACAAAAGATATAGATATACAAATTGATATTATGAGAGAAGTAGTAAATAAAGAAAATCTTAAGTATGTTTTTAGTGAAAATATTAAGAAGTTTGGGCGACAATTTAATTGGTGGAAGAAATAACATCAGCTGTACATCTCAAACATTCAGACCGTTATATGCCGGATTGCCCCCTTAATTTTGAACAAAAACTCACTAATTTACATTTATTCTCAAAATTACTTTGCAATTCACATAAGCCTTTATTGAAGTTTATATAAATATTTATATTCATCATATACAAGTTGAAAAAATACAAGACATTATATTGTTAAAATAAGATATTAGTGAATATTTATAGGTATATCAATAAAAATAAATTAGCATTATGGAGCTATATTTCAACTGTTAATAAAGTTAATCGTAATATAAAAAGTTTTTATATATGATTTACTGTTTAAAATGAGGTGCTTTAGATGATTGAAACAGAAAGACTATTGATAAGAAAAATGAATATGAATGATTATGAAGCATTAAAATTGGTACTTTGTGACCCTGTTACTATGCAGTTTTGGCCAAAGCCTTTTTCGCCAGAACAGGTAAAGAACTGGATTAATAGAAATGTTGAGAACTATAAAAAATTTGGGTTTGGTAGATGGATAATTGAATTAAAAAACAGTCGGGAAATAATAGGTGATTGTGGATTTTTAATACTTGAAATAGATGGCAAGATAGAAAATGATTTAGGATATATAATTCATTCAAAATATTGGGGGAAGGGATATGGTACAGAAGCAGCAAAAGCATGTCTTGAATATGGTTTTAAAGAGCTAGGGATGAAAAGAATTATAGCAAATATGCCATATAATCATTACGCTTCAATAAGAGTAGCTGAAAAATTAGGAATGATTAAGGAAAAGGAGTTTATAAATAAAAGAAATCGAGACATTCTTACTTATTTATTTTTTAAGGAGGCATAAAATATGTTTTTATTAAATTTTATATTTTTTCTATCAGGATTTATTTTTATATATTTTGGATATATGATATGGCGATATAAAAAGCTTTGGTTGATAGCAGGATATAATGAAAAAAGAGTTGCAGACAAAGAAGGACTTGCTAGATTTACAGGTTTTTATTTATTTTTAATGAGTTTTATTATTATAGTTATATCAATTATAGGAATGATTTTTGATATTAATACAACAATACCGTATACAATAGCTGTTGTTATTATAAGTATAAGAATGGCTTTTGGGCACAGAAAATTTGAGAAAAAATATTAATTATTTAATAGAAAGGTTGAATAATACATGAGTGAAATTGTAATGATACTATTTTTAATTGGTTATATGATTTATAGAGTTGTATATGAAATGCCGAAATTGATTAAAAAGGATGAAGAAAAAATTGACAAAATGGAGCTAAGGCTTAAAGAAATTGATATGAAATTATCTGAAATAATAAAAAAGTTGGATAATAAATCTAATTAAAACTTATACGATGCTATTATTAGATATTTAAAGGAGTTGGGGGGAATGGAAGTAGATTTTAGATTAATGAGAATTGAAGACAGAGCAGAAGTTGAAGAGATGATTATTGCACTTTATGCTGAAGATCCAGATGGAGAAATTATATGTAAAGAAAAGATTATGATGACTTTTAAGCATTTATTTAAGCATCCTGAGAAGGGAAAAATTATTGTTTTCGAAGAACAATCAAAGATAGTAGGGTATTCAGTCTTGATTTTTTATTGGAGTAATGAATATGGTGGAGATATTGTACATATTGATGAATTATATGTAAAACCAAATTGGCGTAACCAAGGTATTGCTACTAGATTTATAGAGTTTATATCTAAGTGTTTTATGGATAGAGCAATAGCTCTACAATTAGAGGTAACTCCTTCAAATAAAAGGGCATTTGATTATTATAAAAAGATTGGTTTTATGAGAACTAAAAATATTCATATGATTAAGAAATTAAGGAAAGGAGAACTTTTATGAAATTTTTTAGATTTAGGTCAATAAAACATTTATTATTTACAGTATTTTTAATATTTCTAGTGAGTATTTTTGTCTATTATACAACGATAGTAGTTATAGCTCGTAAAAATACACCTACGATAATTAGTAGAGCATTAAACTCAGAGAAAATTGTTTTAGAATTAAATGATTTATCAAAAGAACAAATAGATATTCTTTTAAAAGTAGAAGATCCTAATTTTTATAATCATAAAGGTATAGATTTTAAAACTCCAGGTGCTGGAATAACAACAATAACTCAAGGTTTAGTTAAAAAGTTTTATTTTGAGAATTTTAGACCTGGCATTGCAAAAATTAAGCAGACATTAATAGCCCGCTTTGCATTGAATCCTTTAGTATCAAAAGATGATCAACTTAAATTATTTATCAATTATGTATATTTAGGTAAATTAGATGGAAATCCAATCTATGGTTTCGCAAATGCTTCAGAAAGATATTTTGGAAAACCATTTAGTCAATTAAGTGAAGAGGAATATATATCACTAGTTGCTATGATAATAGCTCCAAATAAGTTTAATGTGATAAAAAATCCAGAAGCTAATTCTAATAGAGTAGAGCGAATAAAGTTACTTATAAGGGGTGAATATGTTCCAAAGGGTCTTATGGATTTATATTACGGAGGAAAATATTTTTCTAAAAAACCACGTAGCTTTTTTAACAAATTAATATGGGGTTATTAAGTTTTTAAGTTTTGTAAAAAATATCAAAATCATTTGCTCTTTTCATGCTATTTTTATTATAGAAGGTGAATTGAGAATGAATTATTATGAACGAATTCAAAGATCTTTGGATTATATTGAAGAAAATTTAAAAAGTTCAATTGAAATTGAAATGGTTGCACAGGAATCATACATGTCTATTTCGAACTTTTATAGAATGTTTTACGCTCTTGTAGGTCATACAGTTAAAGATTATATAAGAAAAAGAAGATTATCCTGTGCAGCTAATGAACTATTAAATACTAAAAAAAGAATTATAGATATAGCATTAGACTATCAGTACGAGTCTCAAGAAGCCTTCACAAGAGCATTTAGAAATTATTTTGAAATAACTCCTGGGAGATATCGGAAATTAAAAAAAGAAATTAAAAGCATGGAAAGGGTGAATTTAATGGAGAAATATTTTGAAACTCATGGAATTGAAGATAAATATCCTGACATAAAGGTACTAAAAGAATTAAAACCTATGCGTGTAGCTTACTATCATGCATATGGAAAGAGTCCAGAAATAATAGCGATTACTAAAGTACTTAATTGGGCAAAAAGGAATAATTTACTTAATGGAGATAATAATCACAGATATTTTGGATTTGATAACCCTAGTCCTAGCCCTGATAGAGATGAGTATGGATATGAGTTTGGTACACATCAATGTCTGGAAAAACATTTATTGAATGATGAAGATATAAATGAAAAGGCTGTTGATGAATTAATTGTAAATCTTCAACTTGATTTATATATGCCGATAAAAGAAGGTTAAATAAGATTACTATAGGTTAGTAGAATGGAGAGCTATATCAGAATTAAGCTCTCCCTTTGGCTTTCATAGTTTGTTACAAATTCTGTTATAAATTTCAACAAAATCTACTAGGTTTTTGACAACCTGAATTTATTATAAGTATACAAAAGAAAATATCGTTCAAGTAAGGAGGAAAAGTACATGGAGAGTATTGCTGTAAGTGAAGCACGAAAATACCTTATTACATATTTGAGAGAAAAAGAATACACAAATGAAACTAATTACCCTTGGAGAAAAGGCTGGGAGTTTGTTGTATACCATTCATTTCGAGTTGAATCATATGTAATGAAAATTCTTAAAGGTGAAAAACAAAAAATAAGTAGTGAGGAAGTTGAGTTATTGCGCACTGCTGCTATTCTTCATGATATAGGTAGATTTGATGATAGGCAGCAACATGCCAAAATTGGAGCAGAAATAGTTGAAAGTTGGTTAGATAAGAATTATAAAATATCTTCTCAGATAAAAGATGTTGAAAAACTTCTTTATATGATTGAAACTCATTCAAATAAAGACAATTATGAAGATGACTTTTGCTGTAAAGTGTTAAAAGATGCGGATATATTAGATGAAATTGGTGTACTTTCAATATTTATGGCAGCTAATCGAGTTGATAATAATTCTCCATTCTTTTTTAATCAGTTATTAGATAGAGTAAGAAATTTTGAAATTGATTTTTGTAATAGAAAAATGCTCAAATTAAAAACATCAACAGCAAAAGGAATTTTAAAAAAGAAAAAGGATTTTATAGTTTTATTTACAAATCAGTTAGAAGATGAATTGGATGGAGGGGATATTGTTTTAAATCTCATAAATAAAAATGAATAGAAATGATACATTATCTTACTAAAAAGAAAAGTTTTAAAATATGGAGGTACAAAATGAAAAAAATTGAGTATATATCTGGCAATGAAGATTTATTAGATAGCATTGGATTTCTATGGGAGAAGTTAAATAAGTATCATAAGAATAATTCAAAACACTTTTCAAAAAAATTTTCAAAATTTTCATTTGAAGTTAGAAAAAAAGGATTAATAGATAAAGCTAAAAAAGGTCTCATGAAAATTGAAATTGCAAGAGATATAGAGAAAAACAAAAATGTTGGTTATTGCATTAGTACAATAAATGATAGAAATATAGGAGAAATTGAATCGCTATATATTGAACCAGATTATAGAAAGCAGGGAATTGGTAATAAGTTTATGAAAAATGCACTAGATTGGATGAAATTAAATAAGGTCAAATCAATATGTATAGGAGTAAGTGTAGGTAATGAAGAAGTTCTATCATTTTATGAGAAATATGGATTTTTGCCTAGAACTATTATACTAGAGCAGATTGAGGATAAAGGAAATTAGGTTCAGGGGGATAGCTAATTATATGAAGATAAAAGAACTTATTAATAAAAGTTTGCCTATTTTACTATGCATATCTATTTTGCTTAATATTTTTTTATTAAGTACATTGTTTGATAAACAAAAAAAGATTGATAGATTTTTGAAAATAAGTAATTTTAGTGCTGCTGGAACAGTTAATATTATTCTATCAGAATTAGAAGATAAACTGGTTAAGGTAGATGAAGAAAAACTTAAAGACAGAAGATATGTAATACAAACTTTAAATGATATTGAAAGAAAATTGAATTTGTGTGATCTTCCATTGGGATTTGCTGGGGAGTTAAACAGTAATTTTGATTTTGACGTTATTAAGTTAGAAGGATATATATATAGATTAGAACGATCATTTGTTTTGAGTAAAGAAGGGTTTTCTGATTATGACAGGCAAGTATTGAAGAAAATAGCAAGTACTAGATTATATACGACGCTTACCGACTTTTATGAAGAAAATTCATTTTATCAAAAAAAGCCTAGATATTTTATCAGAGATTCATATAAGAAATTAGAAAAAATTTGTGATGAAGCTATTAAAAAATTAGATGAACAGAAGTAAATTATCTGAAAAGTCCCATTAAGGGACTTTTTTTGACATTATAAAAGGAATTATAGTGATTTATGGAGAATAGGTTTAATTGGTTAAAATATAAAAGGGGTGTTTCAAGTGGTCTATGAGATTTCTAATATAGATAAAGAAAGATTGATTTTTTCTTTAGATATAGGAACAAGAACTGTTATTGGATTAGTAGGAATCTATGATGATGAAGGAATATTTAAAATTATAGCCAGTGAAATCAAAGAGCATGAAGAAAGAAGCATGTATGATGGGCAAATTCATGATATAAACGGTGTTGCTAAAATAGTTAAGGAAGTAAAACAAAGTTTAGAAAACAAAGTTGGTAAAAAATTAGATAAAGTTGCAATAGCTGCAGCAGGTAGGGCACTTAAGACTTACAGAGTAAGAGTTGATAGAAATACAGAAATAGGAGCAGAAATAGATAAAACAATGATAGAAAGTTTAGAAATGGAAGCTGTACAAAAGGCACAAGAACTATTAGAGTCTAATAAAGGTATGGAAGAATCTAAATATTATTGTGTTGGTTATACAGTAGTAAATTATTATCTAGATGATAATTTTATAGAAAAATTGGAAGGGCATAGAGGAAGTAAAATAGGTGTCGATTTGTTAGCTACATTTTTACCTCATGTAGTTGTAGATAGTTTATATACGGTAATGAATAGAGTAAACTTAGAAGTAATAAATATTACTTTAGAACCAATTGCAGCTATTAATGTAGCTATTAAGAAAAATCTTAGGCTATTAAATCTTGCTCTTGTTGACATTGGTGCTGGAACCTCAGATATAGCAATTACCAAAGATGGAACAATAGTAGCATACGCAATGGCTTCTATTGCTGGAGATGAAATTACGGAACAAATTGCAAAAACTTATTTACTAGATTATGATACTGCTGAAAAATTAAAAGTAAATCTAAATAAGGAAATCAAACATAAATTTACAGATATAGTTGGAATAGAACATGAGCTTACAAGTGAAGAAATATTAGATAGCATAACAGAATCTATTGAAAATTTAGCAAAAGAAATTGCAAAACGAATACTTGAATATAACGATAAATCTCCTAGCGCCGTTTTTTTGATAGGGGGGGGTAGTAATATACCAAGGCTACCTGATTTGGTTGCTAATTTTTTAAATTTACCAAAAGAGAGAGTTGCTATCAGAGATACAAATTCTATTGAAAATATAGAGGGTATACCAGAAGAATTAAATGGACCTCATGCAATTACTCCAATAGGAATAGCTATTACTGCAATACAAAGTAAATATAAAGATTTTTTAGAGATAATCGTCAATGGCAAAAAGGTAAAGCTGTTCAATTCTAAAAAGGTGAAAGTATCAGATGTGCTTGTACTTATTGGATATAATCCAAGAAATCTTATACCTAAGAGAGGAGATAACTTTAAATGTTTTATAAATGGTAAAGAAAAAATAATTAAAGGAGAGGTTGGACAAGCAGCAAAGATATTTGTTAATAGAAAACCTGCTAATTTAGAGCATAAATTAGATAATGGAGATGAAGTTATTATTGAAGCAGCTACGAAAGGTAAAAAAGTAATACCTAGACTTTATGATTTAGTAGATATAAATAAATGTGTATTTTTAAATGGGGAGAAAATAGGTTTAATCAAAAAAATAGTTGTAAATGGAATAGAGGTAGATAAAAATATTATAATCAATGAAAATGATGAAATTGTATATGATGAAATAAAGACTTTATTTGAGTTGCTAATGGAACGAAATATAAGTACTGAAGAAAATGAAATATTTGTTAATGGTAATAAAGTATCAAGTGATTGTGAACTTAAAAATAATGATAAAATTTCTGTTGAAGAAAAAGATATTGAAAAAATTAATAGGCATAATACAATTACATTAAAAGTTAATGGTGAAGATAAAGTTATTTCTTATGAAAAAGAGAGTTTTATATTTGTTGATATTTTTGATTATATCGATTTTGATTTATCAAAACCTATGGGGATGTTAAAGCTAGAAGTAAATGGCAAAAAGGCTGAGTTGATGCAAGAATTAAGAAATGGTGATACTATAAATATATATTGGGCAAAGTGATATACAGATGGCCTCTTTTAGACAGTTAATTTTCATATAAATATCAATTAATTAATAATATTTAATAAGATATTGATATTACTGTCTAAGGGGGCATATTATGTTTGATTTAAATAAATATTTCGTAAAAATATTTTTGATTATATTAGTTGTTTTAATTTTATTATTTACTTTATTTATATTTATCTCATTAAATATAACTACTATATATAAAGGTGTTAAAATTAACAATATAGATGTAGGTGGATTAGATAGAAATAATGCTATAATACATCTAAAAAGAGAGTTAGGTTATAAGCTTAATAATAAATTTGTTAAATTAATTTATCAAGATTACAAGTATATAATTGAATATAAAGAACTTGGTATTACTTATGATTATTACAAGGCTACCAACGAAGCTTTTTCAATTGGTAGACAAGGTACTATAATAAATAGAATTAGAGATATATTATATGTTAGAGCTAATGGATATAATATAGAAATGGGTTTATTGTATAATGATATGAAGTTGATAAATATAATTAATAAAGTCTCAAAAGATATAAATGTGGAAAGTAAAGATGCTTATATAGTTTATAGCAAAAATGGTTTTAAAATATTTTCTGAAGTATATGGCAGAAAGGTTAATAGAGAGAAATTAAAAAGTAGAATAATAAATGCAGTATTAGTAGGTGGCTTTGTAGAAATTCCAGTTGATCTAGAAAAACCTAAAATTACTAAAAACATGCTAAAGCAAATAAAAGATAGATTAGGAAGTTTTACTACTACATTTGCAGGCAGTAGTCCAGGAAGAAAACATAATATTAATTTAGCATCTAGTAGTATTAATGGAAAAATTCTTTTACCTGGAGAGATTTTTTCTTTTAATGAAACTACAGGTCCTAGAGATGCTAATGCAGGATATAAAGAAGCTAAAATAATATTAGATGGAGATTTAACACCAGGTATTGGAGGAGGAGTTTGTCAGGTTTCTACAACATTATATAATGCAGTTTTATTATCGAATCTTAAAATAGAAGAGAGACATCCTCATTCTATACCTGCGACATATGTTAAGAAAGGATTAGATGCAACTGTAGCATATGATTATTTAGATTTTAAATTTAGTAATAATACAAATTATCCTGTATATATACATTCGGAGGTTAAAGATAATAATTTAACAATAACGATTTTTGGTAAGAAGGATAAAAATAGAGAAGTTAAGATAAAATCTGAGATTATTCAAGTATTAGAACCAGAAGTGGAAATAAGAATTGATGAAAAATTAGAACCTGGAACAAAAAATATATTACAAAAAGGTAGATATGGGTATAAAGTTAAAACGTATAAGGAAGTTTATGAAAATGGCAGAAAAATAAAGACAGAAATTATATCAAGTGATTATTACAAACCTAGAAAAGAAATTGTTAAGATAGGTCCTGAACAAAAGGATAAAACAAATTAAATCAAATGATTTTGCACTATAATTAGTAATATATGGAGGGGAAAAATGGAGGAGCTATATTCAAAAAAGATAAAATGTCCTGTTTGTAAAAATGATTTTACTACGAGTAAAGTTAAGCGTTCTAAACTTAGAGTTGAAAAAAGAGATACTGATTTTTTTACATATTATAAAGGCGAGAATCCTTTAAAATATAGCGTGTTTGTTTGTCCAGAGTGTGGATATGCTGCACTAGAGGATAGGTTTGATAAGATAAAATCCAAAGATATTGAAGTAATTAAGCAGAATGTATCAAATAAATGGATGAAAAGAGAGTTTTCTTTAAAAAGAAGTGTTGATGAAGCAATTACATGTTATAAGTTAGCTTTATATTGTGGTCAACTATTAAACTTTAAAAAATATGACTTAGGAAATATAACTTTAAGACTAGCTTGGATGAATAGGCTGAATGGAGATAAGGAAGAGGAGAGATTCTTGAGATTAAGCGCAGAACTTTTTAGGAATGCATATTACAATGAAGATATTCCTTCATCTCCTTTTGATGAATTATCATTAGCTTATTTAATTGGAGAATTACATAGAAGGTTAGGAGATAGAGAAGAAGCTCTAACATGGTTTAGTAGAGTTATATCTAATAGAGCTATTAAGAATAACCCAAGATTAGACAAGCTAGTGAGAGATCAATGGTATTTAGTTAAAGGAGAAAGGTAGGAACTTAAATGAGAGCCTATTATTACAGTTTCAATTCAGATTTGCTTGGTGAAATTCATTTGGCTTTTACTAGCAGAGGTTTAGTAAAGTTAAGTTTACATACTGAAGAAAAAAAGGATTTTTTTAATTGGCTTAAAATATATTTTGATGAAATTAGTGAGTACAATGGTGAAGAGCTAGAGTATAGTTTACAAATAAAGTCATATCTGAAAGGAAAACTAAAAAAGTTTGATATACCAGTAGAATTTTATGGTACAGAATTTCAGAAAAAAGTATGGGAACAGCTAATTAAGATTCCGTATGGGAGTGTAAGGTCTTATAAAGATATAGCTTTGGCAATAGGGAAACCAAACGGGTTTAGAGCTGTTGGCGGAGCAAATAACAAAAATCCTATTCCTATTATTGTTCCATGTCATAGAGTTATAAATAATAATAGAGAGATAGGTGGATATGGAGGAGGAATCGATTATAAAATTAAATTACTAAAGCTTGAAGGCGTTAAAATAGAAGTAAGGAAAGAAAAATATATTGTTAAGAATTAGCAGTTTTATTTTTGTGCATTTTAGCATCCTACTGCATAATATGTAAAAAAAGACATAGAAGGTGGTAGGATGTTCTTTTTTAGGAGTTTAATTAAAGAATCTGATGAATATCCAATAGTTTTTATACCTGGACTTTTTGGTTCTATTGGTAGTGATATAATTCCTGGCACAGGAAAATTTAGATTTGGGCCAGCTGACTATGTGTATAGACCAATAATAGAAGACCTTAATAAATTAGGATATAGGCTTGATGAAAATCTTTTTATAGCATTTTATGATTGGAGAAAAGAAAATGCTTATTCTGCACAAAAATATTTAATTCCTGTAATTAAAAAAGCAAAAGAGAAGACAAAAAAAGAAAAAGTTAATATTATTTGTCATAGTATGGGAGGTATAGTTGCAAGAGCATATATTCAGAGTGATTATTATCAGAACGATGTAGACAAACTTGTTATGATTGCAACGCCTAATAGTGGGTCAGCAAATGCATACTATTTTTGGGAAGGAGGAGAGTTGCCTTATAAAGAATATAACGAAAGTACATTTTATAAAATTCTATGGGAAGGTTTTATTTGGGTTCTAAAGATTATTCATAGAGAAAAGGATAATTTAAGTTTGTTGCACAATTATTTTCCGTCAATCAAAGATTTGTTACCTAGTAATGAGTATGGAGATTATCTATTTATAGAAAACAACAATAGATTTGTGCGATTTATACCTATTTCTCAAATCAGTAGTCAAAATGAGTTCTTGAATATTTTAAATAAAAGCGTACAAGAATTGTATCGAAAAAGCATAAAAATTTATCTTATAACAGGTACAGGAAAAAAGACTAAAAAGTATTTGTGTGTAGAAAAGGTACCTAAATCTATTAAATGGTTTGATGGCAAGCCTAAATATGCAATTTATACAATTAGAGGAGATGGAACAGTAATAGAGGACAGTGTTTATACAGTATATGGAGATAGATACAAAATAAAAAGTGATCATGTTGAGATTTTAAAGGAATGCGGGGGTATTTTATCTAGTATTTTAAATGTCAGAAGAGCTAGAAGAACTATGAGAGCAAGGCACAAAAAAATGGTAAATATTTATAGTATTATTGCTAGTAATGTAGAAAAAATTTCTATTAGCAATAATAGAGGTTGTAATGTCATGTTTAACGATAGATATATTAGGGCTGGAGAATTATATGTTGAAAAATTAGGACAGGATTTGTATTGGATTATAATGGATAATGATAAGTTTAAAGATTCAACAGTAAATATTAAAACTAAAAAAGATAAACAAACTAAAGTAATGGTATTAAAAGGTGATGAGAATAGTGTAGTTAAAAAAGTTGATGAAGCTGTAAATAAAGAGAATTTTATATTAAAAATATAGAGAAAATAGTTTGAAGAAATAAATACAATTTGATATTATCATATTGTGGCTTCAAAAACTTATTGTATACAAAAAAACTATAATGATTGAAAAAAGTATAAGCGAATAATTACAAAGCTTTAGTAAAGAAAACTTGATGAAGAATTTCAAAAAAATCCGTAGGCTTAGTAGGACGCTAAGCCAGCATCCTACAAGACAGGACGTCTTGATTAGGTGCGTTAGGATTTTTCGAAATTATAATTCTATGTTTTCTCTAAAGATTTGTCTATGAGCGTTATTTTTTTCAATTAATCCTTTTGATAGGGTTGATATTTTTATGTATTACTAAGAAGGGGGTGCAGGAAAGGTGGACAAGGGATTGATTCAAGTTTATACAGGGGATGGTAAGGGAAAAACTACAGCAGCGTTAGGATTAGGATTAAGAGCTGTTGGCTATGGCTACAAAGTAAAGATGATACAATTTCTAAAAGGGCGTGACTCTGGAGAATTATTTAGTACGAAAAATTTTAATGGAGATTTTGAAATATATAGATTTGATAAATCAAAAAAGTTTTTTTGGAACATGAATGAAGCTGAAAAGGAAGAATTAAAGAAAAAAATCAGTAATGCTTTTGAGTTTATTGAAGAAATAATTAAGAAAAATGATTGTGACATTCTTATTTTAGATGAAATTATGGGGGTTATAAGTAACAAATTAGTTTCAATAGATAGGGTTTTACATATTTTAGACATTAAACCTGAAAATATGGAAATTATATTAACTGGAAGAAATGTTCCTGAAGCTATACTTGATAGGGCAGATTTAGTTAGTGAAATGAAAATGGTTAAACATCCTTTTGAAAAAGGCATATCAGCAAGAAAAGGAATCGAATATTAAATAATAAACGGAGGGAGCAAGATGATTAAAAGCAAATTTGCTAAGGTATTAGTTTTATTATTATCTTTAGTATTAATTATGGGCGCATTTACAGGTTGTGTTAAAAAGAAAGAAGAAAATATTGATGATAAAAGTGAAATAAATAATAATGAATCTAATATTACTGGTACAATTTATCCATTAGAAGTAGAAGATGATTTTGGGAATAAAGTGACAATAGAAAATGAGCCTAAAAGAATAGTTTCTTTAGCACCTAGCCATACTGAGATTTTATTTGCAATAGGCTTAGGAGAGAGAGTAGTTGGTGTATCAAATTATTGCGATTATCCAGAAGAAGCAAAAAATAAAGAAAAGGTTGGAGATTCTTTTAATGTGAATGTTGAAAAAATAATAGAATTATCTCCAGATTTAGTAATACAATATGGACAGGGCAAGGAAGAAGTTAATAAGAGATTAAAGGAAGCTGGTATTAAAGTATTAAGTTATGAGCCAGAGTCTATAGATGATGTAATTAATTTAATTGATGAATTAGGTAAAATAACTAATAGTGGAAGAGCTGCTAAAATGACTATAGTTGACATGATGACAAAAAGAGATTTTGTATTATCAAGAGTTGCAGGAAAGAAAAAAGTAAAAGTGTTTTATGAAGTGTGGGATCAACCGTTAATGGCAGCGGGCCCAGGCTCTTTCATTGATGAGCTTATTAATTTAGCAGGTGGAGAAAATATTGCTAAAGATGCACAAGGAAAATATCCTCAGTTTGATTTAGAGCAGCTTATTGAAAGAAACCCAGATGTGTACTTGACAGCGAAAGATAGAGAAGATAAGACAGTAGACAGTATAAAAGCAAGAATTGGATATGAAAATATAAATGCTATTAAGAATGACAGGGTTTATATATTAGATCCTAATATAATATCAAGACCAGGACCTAGAATAGTAGATGGTTTAGAATTAATAGCAAGAAAAATACATCCAGAAGCTTTTAAATAGGATTGAGTAGTGATGCATATGAGAATAATAGCTAATATTAAAGGTAAGAGAAGCATAGTGTTTTTAACATTGTTTATTGTATTAGTAATAAGTGTCTGTATATTTGCTACAATAGGCACTGCTAATATAAGTGTATTAGATACAATTAAGATAGTGAGTTCAAGGTTGCCTTATATTGGTAGTTATATAAATGTTAGTGAAATACCTCAATCTCATTTCATCATTATTTTAAAAGTCAGATTGCCTAGAGTATTATTAGGTGTATTAGTAGGAGCAGCCCTTTCAAGTGTTGGGGCTGCTTTTCAAGGAATGTTTAAGAATCCTATGGCTGATCCATATGTTATTGGAATATCATCAGGAGCAGCTTTAGGTGCTTCTATAATAATTGTCTCAGGACTAAATATTGGTTTGTTAAAACTTTCAAGCATTTCAGTTGGTGCTTTTTTAGGAGCTATAGTCTCTACTTTTATAGTTTACTTTATTTCGAAGACAAAGAATAAAGTTCCGATAAATACACTTTTATTGTCAGGAATAGCCGTTGGACAACTTTTAACGGCTATTATGTCTTTTCTGATGGTTATATATACAAAAGATGTAAGTAAAATAATATTTTGGACTTTAGGCAGTTTTTCTTCAAAAGGATGGGACGAATTAATTCCAGTAGCAATACCGGTTTTGCTTTCAATAGTAATATTGAACTTCTTTTCGAGAGATTTGAATGTTATGCTTATGGGTGAAGAATCTGCACAAAGTATGGGAATAGATGTAGAAAGAGTAAAATTGATTATTTTAGTTATATGTGCTTTTATGACAGCGATGGTAGTTTCAGTAAGTGGCATTATTGGTTTTGTTGGTTTAATAATACCACATATTGTAAGACTCATTATAGGTCCTGACCATAGGATTTTACTACCTTCTTCTGCTTTAGTTGGTGGAATATTTATGATATTTGCAGATACTATAGCTAGGACAATAATATCACCGACAGAAGTACCTGTAGGTATTATTACAGCTATGTTTGGTGGCCCATTTTTTCTATATCTTTTGCTAAAGAAGAAAAAAACATATTAATTCAGGAGTGAAATAGATGAAACCAGCTATAGAAGTTGAATCTCTTTATTTTAGCTATGGAGATAGTTTAGTTTTAAGGGATATTAATTTTAAAATTGAAAAAGGAGAATTTGTTAGTATAATAGGTCCTAACGGTTCAGGAAAGTCAACGCTATTAAAAAATATGATTTCTATAGATAAACCAAGTAAAGGTCTTGTTAGAATAGATGGAAAAGAGTTGAGACAGTATAAAGTTAAGGAGCTTGCTAAAAAAGTAGCTATAGTGCTGCAAGATACAAATATTGCTTATGATTTTTCAGTATTTGATGTAGTTCTGATGGGGAGAAATCCATATTTAGGTCGATTTCAAAAGGAAAGTTATAAAGACTTTCAAATAGTAAAAGATTCATTAAAACTTACAGATACTTTACATTTAAAAGATAAGAGTATTAATCAAATCAGTGGTGGAGAAAGGCAAAGAGTAATTATTGCTAGGGCTTTAGCTCAACAACCTGAAATTATACTTTTAGATGAGCCTACATCACATTTAGATATTAATCATCAGATAGAAATTCTCTCTCTACTAAAAAAGCTAAATAAAGAAAAAAATATGACTATAGTGATTGTTATACACGATATAAATTTAGCAACAAGATATAGCAATAAAATGATTTTACTTAATAAAGGTGAAATACTTAGTATTGGCAAGCCTAAAGAAGTAATTACATATGAAAATATAGAAGCAGCTTATAATTTAAATGTGGTTATCACTAAAGATTTATATACTAATAGTCCGTATTTGATGCCTTTAACATCAAAAAATAAGGTTCAGACTAGTATTTTAGATAAGAAAGTACATGTTATATGTGGTGGCGGTACAGGCGTTGAGATAATAAGCAAACTTGATTCTTTGGGATATCAAGTGTCTTTGGGAGTTATTAATATAGGAGATACGGATTGGGAAATAGGGAGAAAATTATCATTAGAGTTAGTGGAGGAGTTACCTTTTACAGCTATTAGTGATAAAGCTTTTGAAAAAAATTTGGAGGTAATAGATAAAAGTGATGTTATAATACTTTGTAATGTACCTTATGGTTCGGGCAATTTGAAAAATTTACTAGCAGCTTATAAAGGTTTTAAAGATGGAAAAACTATTTATCTATTTAATAATAATAATGAATATGATAGTTTTGACTATGTTGGTGGAAAAGCTGTTGAAATTTTAGAAAATATGAAAAAGCTTGGTTTGAAAGTTTTTAATGATTTTGATGAGTTGGTTAAACATTTGTAAGATTTTTTTGTAGTTGATAAAAAAGATATTTAAAAACTAAAATAGAAAAGGTGATATGTATGAAGTATAAATTGATAGCAGTAGATATGGATGGAACTTTGTTAAATAGTAACAATGAGATTTCAGAAAAGAATAAGAATGCATTAAAAATTGCTACAGAAAAAGGGATACAGGTGGTTATTTCAACAGGCAGAATATTTACATCTGCAAGATTTTATGCAAAGCTATTAGGAATTGTTACTCCAATAATAGCTTGTAATGGAGCATATATTTGTGAGTATCACAGGAATAATGTACTTTATGAAAATCCTATAAACTTTGATGATTGTAGAGAAATAATTAAAGTATTAGAAGAAAATAATATGTATTTTCATTTTTACGATAATGATACTTTTTATACTAAAGAATTGAACTATAATTCTTTAAAATATTACAATTGGAACAAAAAACAGAAACCAGGAGACAAAATTAATATACAATTAATTGATGATGCCAATAAATTATTTGAAAAGCGAAAACCTAAGGTTTATAAATTTGTTACAATGGATAATGATTTAGATAAGTTAAATTATGTAAAAAATATGCTTAGTAAGAACAAGAATATCGAAATTGTAAGTTCATGGAAAGGTAGTTTTGATATAATGAATAAAGGTGTGTCTAAGGGGAAAGCTCTCGAAAAACTGTGCAATATATTTAATATTAAGAATAGTGAAGTGATAGCTATTGGAGATAATTATAATGATTTATCAATGATAGAATTTGCAGGTTGTGGTATAGTTATGGGAAATGGAGAAGAAGAAGTGAAAAGGAAGGCTGATATAATTACGGATACAAATGATAACGATGGAGTTTATAAGGCTTTAAAAGAATTAATATATTAATGAATTGAATAATTAGCTTCTATGTATAAAATAATAGATTTTAAGATAAAAATCTTAAAATCTATTATTTTTTGGAGGGAATGTAGTGAAAGCAAGAAGGGTTTTTGAACCAATTGTTTCGATAGCAAAAGATTATAATGAAGGAGATTCTTTAGAAGAGTGTCTTTATAATTTACCATTGCAGAGGATATTAAAAGAAGGCGATAAAGTAGTTATAACACCAAACTGGGTGAAAGCAAAGAAACCAAATACTGCTACTGTAGTTGGACCTAATACTTTAGACAGACTTATAAAAATAGTAAAAAGATTTAATCCACGCGAAGTAATAATAGCAACTGGTTCTGGAGGAGACCCAACTGATAAAGTTATGAATTATGTAGGTTATGATAAAGTAATAAAAGAGAATAACGTGAAATTTATTGATTTAAATTATGGACCGTATGTAGATTTAGAGTTAAACCATAATAAACCATCTAAAACTAAAATTAATGTACTTTATGAGGAAATGGATGTATTAATATCATTTACACAATTGAAAATACATGAAGAAGCTACTATTAGTGCTGGGATTAAGAATATTGCTTTAGGTTGGCCACCTGCTGAAATTCATGGATTTCCAAAAAAATCTTTAGGGATACATGAAGATTTACATCATTTTATAGTGGCTATGGCAGAAAAAATACCAATAGATTTAACCATAATTAGTGCAGATAAGACAATGATTGGAACAGGTCCTTCAGACGGGAAGGCTATTGACACTTCTGGAATAATAATCGCAGGTACAGATCCTGTGGCTTGTGATACTGTAGGTGCAAGGTTACTTGGATTTTTACCTCAAGCTGTTCATTATCTGTATGATTTATATAAAAAAGGGTTGGGTGAGGCTCAATTAGAGAAAGTGGATATGAGAGGACTAGATTTAAAAACAGCAGAACAAATTTTTAGTTATAGAGCTTATAATCAGGGTATAGTTATTGATAAAAATGGGATAAAAGGTATACATGGTAATTAACTACAGTACTAAATTAGGTTGAAGGAGTGGATATATGGATGATATTATAATAAGTGCCGTTACAAAATCAGGGCAGGAAATTTTTTCTCAGGCAATAAGGTTATTTGTGGACATTGAAGAACCTTATATTAAGAAAGAAGTTAGGTTAAAGGATGATATAGCGATAATTACTGGTTTAGCTGGTAATATAAAAGGACAAATTATTATAAAACTTTCAGAGGCAATATCTAAAAAAATTGTGTCAAGTATCTTAGATGATGTACCAATTGCTGAATTAGATGATACATGTAGAAAAATATTATGTGATATGAGTAATATGTTAATCTGTAATGCTATTTCAGATATTTATAATGTTGGAATTATTGTCGATTTGTCTTTACCAGCGTTAATATATGGTCAAGAAATAAAATATACAGTAAGCGATGGGGTAATATACTGTATCCCGTTTAGAGCAGGAAGTGATTTGATTGAGGTTAATATTATATTAAAAGTTAATAATAAATAAAGAAAAAGTTTTATAAAACTTATGTTTTCGTTTTTCGCTCAAGTATGATGAATAGCGAATGACTGATGGTTAATAACGACAATTTAAGGGGGTATTCTTATGGCTTTAAACATTGTTTTAGTTGAACCTGAAATTCCACAAAACACAGGAAATATTGCTAGAACCTGTGCAGCTACAGGTACATCTTTACATTTGGTCAGACCACTAGGCTTTTCATTAGATAATAAGTATCTAAAAAGAGCAGGATTAGATTATTGGAATATTTTGGATGTACACTATTATGATAGTTTTGATGAATTATTAGAAAAATACGGAAAAGAGAAGTTCTTTTATGCAACTACAAAGGCGAAAAGAAGTTATACTGATATGAAGTTTTTTGATGGATGTTTTCTTGTATTTGGCAAAGAAACTGCTGGGTTACCAGAAGATTTACTTAAAGATAATATCGATAGATGTATGCGAATACCTATGTTAAACAATGAGCATGCAAGATCTTTGAATTTATCTAATTCTGTAGCAATTATAGCTTATGAAGCTTTAAGACAATTGAATTTTCCGAACCTTAAATAATTAAAATAAAATTAACATAGAATCAACAAAACAAATAAAAAGTTAATAAATTTAACATAGAATTAACAAAACATAATAAAAAATATTGTATTATTAGTATTGTGTTAACAAAAGAATGATTGGAGGTACTAATATGGAAATTGCTTTTGGTGTACTTGGTGGTTTAGGATTATTTTTATACGGTATGAATTTAATGGGAACCGGGTTACAAAAGGCAGCAGGTGAAAAATTAAAAAAATTAATTGAAATTCTGACAAACAACAGATTTATGGGAGTTATTGTAGGTACAGTAGTAACTATGATTATTCAAAGTAGTAGTGCTACTACTGTAATGGTTGTAGGTTTTGTAAATGCAGGACTTATGACATTAAGCCAAGCAATTGGAGTAATAATGGGTGCTAACATTGGTACAACAGTAACAGCACAATTAGTAGCTTTCAAATTAACAGATATTGCACCAATTGTGGTAGCAATAGGTGTTGCTATCTGGCTATTTAGTTCAAAGAAGAAGCATAGAGAGATTGCTGAGATACTTATAGGATTCGGTATACTTTTTATTGGTATGGATTTTATGAAACATTATTTAAAACCTCTAAGTGGGTCACAAGCTTTTAAAGACTTATTAGCTAGTTTAGAAAACCCATTCTTAGGTATTTTGGTAGGTTTTGGTTTGACTACAATAGTACAAAGTAGTAGTGCTTCAATAGGTTTACTTATAGCATTAGCTAGTCAAGGACTTGTAACAATAGATATAGCATTACCTATATTATTTGGTGATAATATTGGTACTTGTGTTACTGCTCTATTATCAAGTATTGGTGCAAACAAAACAGCAAAGAGAGCTGCACTTATGCACTTATTATTTAACATTATAGGTACATTTATATTTATGGTTGTGTTAAGGTATCCAATACAGCACTTAGTAACACGTTTGACACCACAAGATGTTGAAAGACAGATTGCTAATGCGCATACATTCTTTAATATTATTAACGTGATAGTTCAATTCCCATTTGCAGGATTTATTGTTATGGCTGCTAAGAAGTTAATACCAGGAGATGTTGAAGAAGATAATACTGGATTAAAATATTTAGATACTAGAATTATTGAGACTCCTTCTATTGCAGTAGGACAGGCTGCAAAAGAAGTTTTAAGAATGGGTAAAATTGCACAAAATTCTCTTAAAATTGCAAAAGAATCTTTCTTTAGTAAGAGTGAAAAGTTAACACATAAAGTATTTGAACAAGAGAAATTTATTAACCAATTAGAAAAGGATATTACTCATTATCTTGTAGAACTTTCAAATGCTGATTTAACTGATGATCAACAAATTAGAGTAACTACTTTATTCAATACAGTTAATGATTTAGAAAGAGTAGGAGATCATGCTGATAACATTGCTGAGCTTGCACAATATGCAATAGATAATAAGCTTAATTTTTCAGATGAAGCTTTAAGAGAACTTGAAATGATGTTTGAAAAAGTAGAAAACTCATATAGAACAGCTCTTATGGCATATAAAACAGCAGATCCAGAAATAGCTAGAAGTGTAATAGCTTTTGAGGAAGATATTGATTTAATGGAGAAACAATTAAGAGCAAATCATATTGAAAGATTAAATAAACAGTTGTGTCATCCAAGTTCAGGTATAGTATTCTTAGATATGATAAGTAACTTAGAGAGAATAGCAGACCATGCATCAAATATTGCTTTAACAATTTTAGATGCACTTAAGTAATAAAAAAGAGCCTTTTATGGCTCTTTTTTTGTGGTCAATAGACAATAATCGTTAGGTATTAGACTAAAAACTAATGACTATCTACTATTAATAGAATAAAACGAATTACAAAAAGCGAGTAGCCAGTGAAGTTTTTTTCTTGAGTACTTTATCTTTTAATTATATAATAATGTTTAAAGATATAGTCTAGACAAGGAGGAAATAGAGGTGGAAAAAATAAAAATTATAACAGATAGCGTTTCAGATATTCCCTCGCAATATATTGATGAATATGATATAGAGGTTATACCTTTGACAATTAATTTTGAAAGTGAAAGTTATAAAGATAAAGTTGATATTACAGTTGATGAGTTTTATAAAAAAATGGATGAAAGTAATAAATTACCAACTACTTCGCAGGTAACTCCAATGGAGTTTTTAAATACATATGAAAAATTTAAAGACGATTATGATTATTTAATTGTGATAACTTTATCATCAAAACTAAGTGGTACATATCAGTCGGCTATAACAGCTGCTCAGTTAGCAGAAATAGAAGATAAAGTTATAGTTATAGATTCTAAAGGAATTACATTAGGACAAGGGCTTATAGTATTAGAAGCTGCAAAGATGGCCAAAAACGGCAAAAATAAAGATGAAATTATAGAAAGATTAAATGAGTTAATTGATAAATTAGAATATATTATCGTGGTTGATTCGTTAGAAAACTTAAAGAAGCTTGGTAGGATATCTGCTACTAAAGCATTTTTAGGAGAAAAACTTAAAATTAAGCCAGTAATAACTATGAAAGACGGATATATTGTCCAGATGGATAAAATTCGTGGAAGAAAAAAAGTAATCAAGTGGATTATAGAAAAAATGAAAAGCGAGAATGTAAATCTAAAAGATAAGACTATAGCCATAAATTATGCGAGAAATGAAGAATTTGGCATAGAACTTGTAGATACTATTAAAGAAAACTTTGATGTTAGTGAAATAGTTTTTGGTGAAGTAGGGTGTACAGTAGCTATTTTTGCTGGTACTGGAGCATTTGCTATATATTATGAAAAAGAATAAAAACCTATTGATAAATTGGATATATTAAAAGACGAATTACATACTTATTTACAGGAAGGTGATAGGGTGGCAAGTAAAGTTTATTTTGTAAATTTAAGAGCGAGAAGTAAGAAAGATAATATACCGAATAAAATTCAAAGGTTATTTGATAAAGCTGGTGTTAAAGAAGTTTTATCAAGTGATGATATAACTGCAATAAAACTGCATTTTGGAGAAAAAGGTTCAAGTGCTTTCATACATCCAATTTTTGTTAGGCAAATAGTTGATAAGGCAAAAGAATGTGGAGTTAGACCTTTTTTAACAGATACAAATACTCTATACACGGGAAGTAGAACAAATAGCGTTACACATATACAAACGGCAATAGAAAATGGATTTGCTTATGCTGTAGTGAATGCACCTATAATAATAGCTGATGGCATATATAGTAAAAACTCAGTTGAAGTTAAAATAGATAAAAATCATTTTGAAACAGTAAAGATAGCTGGGGATATTTATTATTCTAATTCTATGATTGTATTAAGTCATGTTAAGGGACATGGAATGGCTGGATTTGGTGGTACTATAAAGAACTTAGCAATGGGTTGTGCAACTGCTGCAGGAAAACAAATTCAGCATTCTGATGCTAAGCCTAAAGTTATTAGTAAGAAATGCATTGGATGTAAATTGTGTGTTAAACATTGCCCTGTTGAAGCTATAGAAATGGTAGATAATAAAGCAGTTATAGACAAAGACAAATGTATTGGATGTGGTGAATGTATAACAATATGTCCTAAACGTGCAATTCAAATACAATGGGAGACAGATTCAGATGTTTTCCTTGAAAAAATGGCTGAATATGCTTATGGAGCTGTTAAAAACAAAGAAGGCAAAGTTGCATATTTTAATTTTGTGATGAATGTAACTCCAATGTGTGACTGTGTTCCATGGAGCGATGCACCAATAGTTAATGATGTAGGTATATTAGCTTCTTTTGACCCAGTAGCAATAGATAAGGCAAGTATAGATTTAATAAATGATCAAATGGGTATAAAAAATAGTGATTTGAAAGATGGACACAAACCAGGTGAAGATAAATTTCATGGTTTACATCCACAAGTAGATGCTAATAGAATATTAGAGTATGGAGAAGCTATTGGATTAGGTAGTACAAATTATGAATTAATAGAAGTTAAATAAATGAAAAATTTGTTGTATAAGAAAAATTTATGTATTATAATATGAATATAAAGAAGTTTAATAATTGAATATTATTTTGTCTGGATGAGAGATGCGGGAGAGACCATTTAGGCGCCGAAGGAGTAAGTTATATACCTTGTGCCGGTATGTAATGAAGCTCTCAGGCAAAAGGACCGTATTTCGACAGTTCTCTGGAGAGCCTCAGGGCACCGAAGGAGCAATTCTTGGAAAAGAAGAAACTCTCAGGTTATAAACAGAGCAAAGGCACCTATAGGGGTCTTTTGCTCTGTTTTTATGTTATTTTTACTGAAAACCTTTTCCTTTTAAGGAGTGAATTGATTGGGTAAAATACTTATAACCAATAATCCTTTAGTTAAAGATCAGTTATCGGAATACATCGATATAGAGTATTATGAAACGGATTATTTAAATATTTTGAGAAAAGTTAGAGATAAAGTACACTTAGGTCATAAGTTGTTATCACATCCTTTATCGGGAAGTATAAAGCCTAATGAAACACCTTATAAATCTATAATTATTAGCAGCGATAGAGGATATTTAGATTATGATTCATTGATAATTATCGAAGGGAGTATACAAACAGCAGAAAAATTTATAAGAGATTTCAAAACTCCAAACTGGCCAGAAAAGATTTTAATTGATTTCCAAACTATAGATTTGTCGCTTATTAAGGATGTTGTTATAAACGAAAAGGTATAATGAAAAGCTGTATTTGTATAAAAAAAGCTTTAAAGAGAGAAAATTTAGTTAAGTTGGAACAAAATCTTCGATATTAAAAACTTAAAAAGGGGTGTTAATTATGGAAAATTTATATGATGTAGTTATTATAGGTTCAGGACCAGCAGGATTATCAGCTGCTTTGTATGCAGGAAGAGCAAGATTAAAGACTTTAGTTATCGAAAAAGAGAGAACAGGAGGACAAATAGTAACTACAGACGAAGTTGCTAATTATCCTGGGTCAATTAGAAATGCAACAGGACCTTCTTTAATTGCAAGAATGGTTGAACAAGTTGAAGAATTTGGAGCTCAAAAGATTTCTGATACTATTAATGAAGTTGAATTAGAAGGAAAAATCAAAGTACTTAAAGGAGAAAAGGGAGAATACAGAGCTAAAACTGTAATAGTTGCAACAGGAGCAAAACCTAGACAGCTAAATTGTCCAGGAGAAAAAGAGTTTACTGGAAAAGGAGTTTCTTACTGTGCTACTTGTGATGCTGATTTCTTTACTGATTTTGATGTATATGTAATCGGTGGAGGGGATTCAGCAGTAGAAGAGGCTATTTATTTGACAAAGTTTGCTAGAAAAGTAACCATTATACATAGAAGAGATCAGTTAAGAGCAGCTAAATCTATTCAGGAAAAAGCATTTAAAAATGAAAAAATTGATTTTATTTGGAACTCTGAAGTTAAAGAAATAAAAGGTGATGGCATTGTTGAATCAATGGTTATAAGAAACAGAGTTACTGGTGAAGAAACAGAAATACACGCAAATGAAGAAGATGGTACTTTTGGCATATTTGTATTTATAGGATATATGCCGCAAACTGCTTTATTCAAAGGTATATTAGATATGGATGAAAGAGGTTATTTGTTAACAGATGAAGATATGAGAACAAATATAGAAGGTGTTTTTGCGGCAGGAGATTGTAGGAAGAAGTCATTAAGACAGGTTGTTACTGCCTGTGCAGATGGAGCAATAGCTGCTACACAGGCTGAAAAATATATTGAGAATAATTTTAGTGAATAAAATAAGGAGGGATTATGATGTTAGAAGTAAATAAGGAAACTTTTGAAGCTGAAGTATTAAATGCAGAAGGATATGTATTAGTAGATTTCTGGGGAAAAAGCTGTGAACCTTGCAAAGCTTTATTACCACATGTGGAAGAATTAGCAGAAAAATATGGAGATAAGATGAAATTCTGCAAACTTGACACTTCATCAGCAAGAAGACTAGCTATTAAACAAAGAGTATTAGGATTACCTACAATAGCTATTTATAAAGATGGAGAGAAAATTGATGAATTAACAAAAGAAGATGCAACACCTGCAAATATAGAAGAAATGATTAAGAAGTATGTCTAAATTTTTATTTTGAAATATATTGAAAATAAAAGGGAGGTGAACTACATGCGCCTAGAATTAGGAAATATCTATATCAAAGATGTTCAGTTTGGAAATGAAACAAAGGTTGAAAATGGAGTGCTTTATGTAAATAAAGAAGAATTGATTTCTATCTTATCAGAGGATGAACATCTAAAGAGTATAGATGTTGAATTAGCTAGACCAGGTGAAAGTGTAAGAATAATGCCTGTAAAGGATGTTATTGAGCCTAGAGTTAAAGTTGAAGGAAAAGGTGGTATTTTCCCTGGTATATTATCAAAAGTAGAAACAGTAGGTTCTGGAAGAACTAATGTTTTGAAAGGCGCTGCTGTAGTAACTACTGGTAAAATAGTAGGTTTCCAAGAAGGTATAATTGATATGACTGGCCCAGGAGCCGAATATACACCTTTTTCAAAGTTAAATAATGTTGTTTTAGTTTGCGAGCCAGTTGATGGATTAAAGCAACATGAACATGAAAAAGCTGTTAGAATGGCTGGATTAAAAGCTGCAGAGTATTTAGGAAAAGCAGCTAAGAATGTACAGCCAGATGATGTTGAAACTTATGAATTTTTACCGTTACTTAAGAGTATTGAAAAATATCCAGAATTACCAAAGGTAGCATATGTATTAATGCTTCAAAGTCAAGGTTTATTGCATGATACTTATGTATATGGCGTTGATGCTAAACAGATTTTACCTACTTTAATAAGCCCAACTGAGTTAATGGATGGAGCTATTATTAGTGGTAACTGCGTATCAGCTTGTGATAAGAATACTACTTATCATCATTTAAATAACCCAATAATTCGTGACCTTTACAATAAACATGGTAAAGAATTGAATTTTGTTGGGGTTATTATAACTAATGAGAATGTATATTTAGCTGATAAAGAGCGTTCATCAAACTGGACTGCTAAATTAGCTGAATATCTAGGTGTAGACGGTGTTATTATTTCACAAGAAGGTTTTGGTAATCCAGATACAGACTTAATTATGAACTGCAAGAAAATAGAACAAAAAGGTATTAAAACAGTTATTGTAACAGATGAATATGCAGGAAGAGATGGAGCTTCACAATCATTAGCAGATGCAGACCCACTAGCAAATGCAGTTGTTACAGGAGGTAACGCAAATGAAGTTATCGAGTTACCACCTATGGATAAAGTTATAGGACATATTGAACCTGCTAATAAGATTGCTGGTGGATTTGATGGTAGTTTGAAGGAAGATGGCTCTATAGTAGTTGAATTGCAAGCTATAACAGGAGCTACTAATGAGTTAGGATTTAACAAATTAACAGCTAAAGGATATTAAGCTAGTTACTTGTAAATTATAAATAGTATACAAAACAAAGAAAATTAAAATTAGATAGAAAGGAAGGGTAAGAATGGGATTACTAGATGGTAAGAAAGTAATCGTAATTGGTGACAGAGATGGAATTCCTGCACCAGCTATTGAAGAGTGCTTAAAGACTACTGAAGCTGAAGTAGTTTTTGCATCAACTGAATGTTTTGTCTGAACTGCTGCAGGAGCTATGGACCTAGAAAATCAAAAGAGGGTTAAAGATTTAACTGAAAAATATGGTGCTGAAAATGTTGTAGTAATATTAGGAGCTGCTGAAGCAGAAGCTGCTGGGCTAGCAGCTGAAACTGTTACAGCAGGAGACCCTACTTTTGCAGGTCCATTAGCAGGAGTCCAGTTAGGACTTAGAGTATATCATGCAGTAGAACCAGAGTTCAAAAATGAAGTTGATCCAGAAGTTTATGATGAACAAATTGGTATGATGGAAATGGTATTAGATGTAGATGAAATTATAAGTGAAGTTAGCGATATAAGAGAAGAATATTGTAAATTTAACGACTAAAATAAGACCCGAATTAGAGAGGGGGGGAAAAATGAGCAAAATAAGAGTAGTTCATTATATTAATCAATTCTTTGCAGGAATTGGTGGAGAAGAGAAGGCTGACCACAAACCTGAAGTAAGAGAAGGTGTTGTAGGTCCAGGAATGGAATTTAGCAAGAGATTTGGTGACGAAGCAGAAATAGTAGCAACTATAATCTGTGGTGACTCATATTTCAATGAAAATATAGAAGAAGCAAAGAAAATAATAATAGAAATGGTTAGAAAATATAACCCTGATTTATTTATTGCTGGTCCAGCGTTTAATGCTGGTAGATACGGTGTTGCTTGTGGTACTATAACTGAGGCCGTTAATAAAGAATTAGGGATACCAGTATTGACAGGTATGTATCCAGAAAACCCTGGTGCAGATATGTTCAAAAAGAGTGTTTATATAGTAGAAACTAAAAATAGTGCAGCTGGTATGAGAAAAGCTGTTAAGTCAATGGCTGCTTTAGCTCTAAAACTAGCAAAAGGAGAAGAGATAAAAGCTCCTGATGTTGAAGGTTATATCCCTAGAGGTATAAGAAAGAATTATTTTGCAGAAAAAAGAGGTTCAGAAAGAGCTGTTGAAATGCTTATTAAAAAGCTTAAAGGCGAGGAATTCAAAACTGAGTACCCAATGCCAGACTTCGACAGAGTTGAACCAAATCCTCCAGTAAAGGATATTACAAAAGCTAAGATTGCTTTAGTTACTTCTGGAGGTATAGTACCAAAAGGTAATCCAGATCATATTGAATCTTCAAGTGCATCTAAGTATGGTAAATATGATATTTCACAATTCGATGATTTAACACCAGAAACACATGAAACAGCACATGGTGGTTATGACCCTGTATATGCAAATGAGGATGCAGATAGGGTATTACCTGTAGATGTTCTTAGAGAATTAGAAAAAGAAGGAAAAATTGGTCAGCTTCACAGATACTTCTATACAACAACTGGTAATGGTACAGCTGTTGCTAACGCTAAAGCTTTTGCAGCTGAATTTGCAAAAGAATTAGTAGCAGATGGTGTAGATGCAGTTATATTAACATCTACATGAGGTACTTGTACACGTTGCGGTGCAACGATGGTTAAAGAAATCGAAAGAGCAGGTATTCCTGTAGTTCACATGTGTACAGTAGTACCTATATCACTAACTGTTGGTGCTAATAGAATAGTTCCAACAATAGCTATACCACATCCACTTGGAAATCCAAGCCTTAGCAAAGAAGAAGAAAAGGCTTTAAGAAGAAGTTTGGTTGAAAGAGCATTAAAAGCTCTACAAACTGAAGTGGATGGTCAAACAGTTTTCGAAGAGTAAGCTAATCATATAAAATTATAAGGGTGATGATAGGTTCATCACCCTTTATTAAAATATAGCAGAATAATACTTTATGAAAATTTATTATTTCCATTTTTAGCTTCTTAGATTTAACGAATAGTGAATAGCGAGTGACTAACGACGATAATTTTTGGAGGTGAAAACTATGAGTTTTGCAGTAGTTAAAGGAACAGGTTATGTTTTAGTACATGCACCTGATATGGTAATACACAGCGGTACTACACAAACTTCAGAGAGATTAATAAATCCTGACTCAGAGTATTTAAAAGAGCTTCCAAAGCATTTGCGTAATTTTGATGAAGTTGTAAGTTATGCACCAAATCAAACTTATATCGGAAATATTACACCAGATGATTTATCAAAATACGAGATGCCTTGGTATGATAAAAAAGTTGAAGATGCAAATAGATTTGGTAAATTTGGAGAAATAATGCCTCAGGACGAATTTATAGGTCTTATGAAGATATCTGATGCATTTGATTTAGTAAAGCTTGAAAAAGAATTTACTAATGTTGTTAAAGAAAAATTAGAAAAACATCCATTAATAAATGACAATTTAATTTCGAAGCTTAAAGAAGGAGAAGAAAATTCTGAAATAGAAAAATTGATTAATGAGCAACATGCTGAACCTATCTATAATGAAGGTAAAATAGTTGGCTGTGTTAAGAGAGCGCATGATATTGATATTAATTTGAATGCTCATACTTTATTTGAAAACTTAGTTGTTAAAGCTTCAGGTGTATTAGCATTATTAAATTTACTAGATAAGAGCAATTTTAAAGCTGAAGACATAGATTATGTAATTGAATGCTCAGAAGAAGCTTGTGGAGATATGAACCAAAGAGGTGGAGGCAACTTCGCAAAAGCAATTGCAGAAGTTGCAGGTTGTATCAATGCAACTGGTTCAGATACAAGAGGATTCTGTGCTGCACCTACTCATGCATTAATAGAAGCTGCTGCTTTAGTACAAGCAGGAGTTTATGAAAATGTTGTAATAGTAGGTGGAGGAGCAACTGCAAAATTAGGAATGAATGGAAAAGATCACGTGAAAAAAGGAATGCCTGTATTAGAAGATGTTTTAGGTGGATTTGCAATATTAGTGAGTAAAAATGATGGCGTAAATCCTGTATTAAGAACTGATTTAGTAGGACGCCATACTGTTGGAACAGGTTCTTCACCACAGGCTGTAATAACTTCATTAATTACAGCTCCTCTTGATAAGGGAAATCTAAAAATTACAGATATAGATAAATATTCTGTTGAGATGCAAAATCCAGATGTTACAAAGCCTGCTGGAGCAGGAGATGTTCCTACATCAAACTATAAGATGATTGCTGCTTTAGGCGTTAAGAGAAAAGAACTAGAAAGAAAAGACTTAATGAATTTTGTTAAAGAGCATGGTATGCCAGGATGGGCTCCAACTCAAGGACATATTCCTTCTGGGGTTCCTTATGTAGGATTTGCAAGAGAAGAACTACTTGATGGCAATATAAATAGAGTTATGATCGTTGGTAAAGGTAGTTTATTCTTAGGTCGTATGACAAATCTATTTGATGGTGTATCAATAGTAATTGAAAGAAATAGTGGTAAAGTGGATAGTGATAAAGGAGTTTCTGAGGAAGAAGTTAAAAAGTTAGTAGCAGAAGCTATGAGGGAATTTGCATCACATCTTTTAAGAGATTAGAGGTGATATAGATGTCAGATAATAACGTAAAAAAACTCATTGGTAAAGTCTTTAATGACATAGCTGATGCAATAGAAACAGGACAATTTGGTAAGAAAATAAGAGTAGGTATTACAATCCTAGGCAGTGAGCATGGGGTTGAAAATATAGTTAAAGGTGCTGAAATAGCTCAATCAAGGGATAATTCTATTGAAGTAGTATTAATAGGACCTAAAGTAGATACAAAGTTAGAAGTAGTTGAGGCTAATACAGAAGAAGAAGCTCATAAGAAAATGGAAGAATTATTAGATAGTGGTGAAATTCATAGTGCTGTTACG
This sequence comes from Caloranaerobacter sp. TR13, assembly GCF_001316435.1. Taxonomy (NCBI): domain Bacteria; kingdom Bacillati; phylum Bacillota; class Tissierellia; order Tissierellales; family Thermohalobacteraceae; genus Caloranaerobacter; species Caloranaerobacter sp. TR13. The sequence goes on along the minus strand of NZ_JXLL01000007.1, from coordinate 1,032 downwards.
ATGCATTATAATTTTCCAATAGGTGTTTCAACTGTAGGAAGAGTTATTACACCAGGTTTAGGCAGAGAGATGTTTATAGCTACTACAACTGGAACATCTTCTCCACATAGAGTAGAGGCTATGATTAAAAATGGAATTTTCGGTATTATAACAGCTAAAGCAATGGGAATAGAAAATCCTACTGTTGGTATACTTAATGTTGATGGAGCTAGACAAGTAGAAAGAGCTCTAAAAGAATTATCAAATAATGGATATGAAATAAACTTTACTGAATCAATGAGGTCAGATGGTGGTTCTGTAATGAGAGGAAATGACCTTTTGGCAGGAACGCCTGATGTAATGATTACAGATACATTAACAGGTAATTTACTAATGAAGATTTTTTCTTCATTTACAACAGGAGGAAGCTATGAAGCTTTAGGTTATGGATATGGTCCTGGAATTGGAGAAGATTACAGTAGGATAATATTAATACTTTCGAGAGCTTCTGGTGTTCCGGTAGTAGCAAATGCTATTTCTTATGCTGCAGAATTAGCTAGAGGTGATTTAATAAAAATTAGTAAAGAAGAGTTTAATAAAGCTAAGAAAGCTGAATTAGATGATATAATAAAGGGATTGAAAAAAGAAGTAACATCTAAAGAAGTAGATGAAGAGGTTGAAGCTCCACCGAAGGAAGTTGTAACAGGATCAATTTCAGGCATAGATATTTTAGAATTAGAAAATGCTGTTAAAGCGTTATGGAAAAACGGTATTTACGCAGAAAGTGGAATGGGCTGTACAGGTCCTATAGTAATGGTTAATGAAGCAAAGTTACAAAAAGCTATAGAAGTGCTGGCGAATGCTGGTTATACATCAAAGGAATCTGACCCTTGTTAGTAAATGCCCTAGGTATATTCCTAGGGCATTTTACATAAATTATTATAGTAAGCAAGCATTAGTAATTTTCAAAATTTTAACAACAAAGCTTCAGTAAGTTTTTCATTAAGATGTTCCATTGTAATTTTGGTAATGGATTTCATCAAAATCTTCCTT